>CACZVX010000038.1:0-454 GCA_902784755.1 uncultured Prevotellaceae bacterium | reverse complement strand
CGCTTAAACAGTCCGAAGGACGCTTAAACAGCTGCGTAGCAGCGCTTAACCCTTTATAAAGTCATAGTCATCGTCATAGTCATAGTCGAACCTTTAAACATTAACCATTAACCTATTAACCTATTAACCTATTAACCTTTTACAATAAATGTCACATCTGTACAAAATGGTGAAGAACACCAACGAAAAAATGACCGGAGCTTACAACAAATGGTATGCTCGCCCTGTTTACAACGGAACCGTGGACCTCGACTGGATTGCGGAGCGCATTCAGCGAAACTCCACCGCCAAGAAATCTGATGCCAAGGCCGTGCTGACGGAGATGGTGGAGGTGATCACCGATGCCCTCCAGAATTCACAGCGCGTGAAGATCGACGGCTTCGGAACCTTCAAGATCGGTATTTCGACCCGTGGTGTGGAGAACATCGGCGACTTCTCCATGTCGGAGCATCTG
>CACZVX010000037.1:21835-33713 GCA_902784755.1 uncultured Prevotellaceae bacterium | reverse complement strand
CGAAATATGTGATACTCTTTGGCCTAAGAAGCCTGATGCCAGTGATACGCTTTATACGCTTATCCGCCGTCTGCGGCCTATCATTGAGGAACATTCAAATTTAAAAATAGAGTCTGACAGAGGAAGTTCATACCGTTTGACAGAAAAGTAGATTCGGGCCTGACATCGAAATGTGTTATGAAGAGATTATTTTTTTTGATAATGGTCGGTTTGTGCATTCTTCCCGTAAATGCACAAATAGAAGGAGGAGTTATTCATGAAGTAACCGTGAAAGGAAGCCGAGTGGTACAGAAGAATGATGGGCAGTGGATTTATCCTACGGAGACGGAACTGAAACATTCCACCAATGCATATTCTCTTTTAGGTAAACTTTCACTCAATGGAATCCGTGTTGATCAGGTGGGTCATACACTGACTGCCCTTGACAATCGGGGATCAGTTAGCGTGAGAATCAATGATGTTCCTGCCACTGTTCAGGACATGCTGTCTTTGGATATGGCCTCAGTAGAACGCATCGAATATACAGACCGTCCAGGGTTGCGATATGGTGAGGATGTGGCTTATGCCATCAACATCGTGGTCAGACGCCCCACAAGCGGTTATGTCTTAGGAACAGACTTAACGCATGACTTGACAAGGCGTGGATTTAGAGACAACGTCTTTGGAAGGTATAATATGGGCAAAAGTGAATGGGGAGTGGACTATACCTTAGGCTATGCCGACCAAAGAGAAGGAAGGGTTGATGAAACTGCAGACTATCTTTTGACAGACGGCACGATGCGAACCATTACCCGAAGGGACCTTAATAATCGGAATTACTCGTTTAGTAATATTGCCCGTTTGACCTATAATCTTTCAGATTCTAATTATGTGATGCAGGCAAGATTCACCTATGAAGGCGACCTGCGTCCGTCATTATACCATCAAGAGCGTGCAATTATGGATGCCGTGGCTTATACGGCTATCCGTGATGACCATGGCCAAACCCATTCACCTGCCTTCGATCTGTATTACCACCAGGACTTTCGTCGGAATCAGAAACTGACTGCCTCCGCTACCGTCACCCATATCCATACGGACAATGACAATTCCTACGATGAAGGAGTACCGTATGATTATAAAGTGAAAGGCAGTTCGTGGTCATTGAAAAGTGAGGCGCTTTATGAGAATCAGTTGAAACCTTTTACACTGACTCTTGGCCTGCAATATCATCAGAAATTTACGAAGAATGAATATTCAGGCGATGCAATGTCATCATCGCTTATCCATAGCAGTGAGCAATATCTTTTCTCACAGTTGAACGGAACACTCTTCCAAAGTCTGCAATATACATTTGGGGTGGGGGCAAGTCGCCGATATTATCGTCAGGGAAATTATCATCACAACTTCTTGGTTTTCCGCCCACGGGTAAACGTCAGCTACCCCATAGCTCCGGGATTGCGGTTGAGTTACATTTATCAGCGTAGTCAGCATACCTCCCAGATTGCATTCGTCAATGATGTTGCCCTGCGCGTGAATTCCATGGAACTATTGGTCGGAAATCCAGACTTGAAACCGACTTCTGTTACGGAACACACCATGCGGATGAGTTACAATCGGCCAAGGCTCTCAGCACAGTTGCAGGGTTATGCCAAATTGAATCATCAGCCCAACATGCACCGTTATTTCCGAACTGCTGAGAATGTTTTTATCGATACACAGGAAAATCAGCCTCATTGTAATCTGCTGATGACAGAAGCCTATGCGCGGTATGATTTGATTCCCGATAAACTCAATGCAACGCTCATTGGACAGTATTTTCATTTCGACAACAAAGGCACTGACTATCACCATTATTACAACAGCCTTGTTGGAACAATGATGCTGAATGCCTATCTCGGTCATTGGACGTTAACGGCTTATACTGACACTGGTTTTCGATGGATGGAAGGTGAACAGCGCGGAAAGAACGGGCTGGAGGTACAGTTGGTGGCAACTTATCAGACAGGTCCTTGTTCTTTCTCACTCTATTGTAAGAATCCTTTCCGTGCCCATCCGTTGGTGCATGAGGCGGAACTGATGAACCAAAATCTCCATAAATTGATTTCCAACCATGATGCCGGTCAGGGTAATTACTTTGGACTGAACTTCACCTGGCGCCTCTCTCATGGCCGGAAATACCGCGATATCAACCGGACTATTACCTTTGAGGATAAAGATGCAGGAATACTAAAGCGGTGATAAGGGCGTTTCGCTTTTCCTATTTCTGTCCTGTAGCCTGTTGGTATTCGAGGGCTTTAATCTGGCAGTCGGTGTAGGCTTCCGTTAAACGGTCGCGAGCCTGCTGACTCTGTGTTTGGGCCTGTAAGAGGTCGCTCATGGTGAGCGTACCAGCCTTGTAGGAGTTGGTTTGGATGCGCAGATTCTCGTCAGCCTGTTCAATACTCTTGCGTGCGATGGCCAGTTGCTTCCGGGCAGCATCAAGATTATCCCATTTGGCCTGCATGTTAATAAGCAGAAGTTCACGGTTATTCTCCAGTTCTTCCTGAGCTTGTTGAACAGCCAGCTTCTTACGTTTCACGGCATGCGAACCACCCCACCACTGGCTGATGGGAATACTGACTTGCGCCAGCAAAAGGCCGCGATTCACGCTTTTATCCATCAGGTCGTTGTAAATGTAACCCGCACCAACGGCCACAGTCGGGAGGTTTTTACCAAATTCCATTTTCTGCTGGAGCTGGTTCACCTGTACGTTCTTCTCAAGCAACTGGTATTCGGGCAACAGACTTAATCCCAATTCTTCCTCCTGAAGGGAGGGAAGTGGCGTTTGCTGGAGCTTTGAGGCATCAATATCGGGAACCTGAATGTCGAAACTTTCGGAGTAGGGAACACCGATATATTGAGCAAGAACCCTTTTACTGATGCGTATGCCATTCTCTAATTGGACGCGATTGCTGGCCAATTCATTCTGTTGAAGTTGCACTTGCAGAAGATCGTTGTTGAGTGCTACACCTGCTTTGATGGCCACCTTCACATCTTTCTCAATGTTTTCCAGGCTTTTGCTGGCAGCATCGAGGGTTTTGATCTTCTCCCGTAGTTTCACAAGCTGCCAGAAATAGCGTTCGGTGGTGAGTTCCACTTCACGGGCAGACAGCTGTCGCTGTAACTGAGTGGCCTCTACCCCTACCTTAGCCAGTTTGTTGCCATTGACAATCTGCCCACCGGCAAAGACGGGCTGCAAAGCCGTCACAGTGCCAAGAGTTCCGTGTTTCATCATACTGAAGGGGATGGGACTGCCTATCATGCCGGCTATTTCAACAGGAATCATGGTTGCAAGTTCAGCGGGAATGTATTCGGCAGGATTAATGGTGCCGTCCACCATGGACTTATTGGCGTGGAAGTATGCACCTGAAGCTGATACATTGGGGAAGTAGTTGGTATAGGCTTCCTTACGCTGTTCCTCAGCACTGCGAATACTGTTGTCAGCCTTGCGGATGGCAATGTTGTTCTTCAGTGCCTCCTGTTTGCATTGCTGGAGAGTATAGAGACCCACCCCCTCCCTGTGAGGGAGGGTGACAGATGGATTATCTGGTTGGTTTTGGGCCTGAATGGTTGTCCCCACCATAATGGCCATACCTATTGTAAAAATTATTTTTTTCATTGCGTTCTTTAATTATATAATGTAATCACTCCCCTCCATTTAGGGAGCGGCTGGGGGTGGGTCTCTTCTCACTTCTCGTTTTCCAATAGACTACGGGCAGCATTGTAACCACAAGGACGAGGGCACCCAAACCACCGGCAAAGATTCCAACGCCCACCGGCATCCAGAATGATGTGCCGGCTATAATCATTGGAATAACGCCGACAGCCGTGGTGGATGTGGTCAGGAAGATGGGAACCATGCGGCGTTTTCCAGCATCGTAGGCTGCATCGCGAACGCTCCAGCCTTTTTTCACCAAAGCATCGGCATGCTCAAAGATTAGAATCTCGTTACGCATGATGATACCCATCAAAGTGACAACGCCGAAAACAGCTGTCAGACCCAACATTCGGTTCATGGCCCAAAGTCCGAGCAGCATACCTGGGAAGGCAAGGCTGATAGCCCCGATGCATACGAAGGTAATACCGAATCGTTTGAAATTGAACAGGATAAAGAAGAAGATAATCAGCGAGGCCACCAACATACCGTACATAATCTGCGGAATGAGTTCTCCATTAGCTTCCACAATACCGCCGATTTCAGAACGGATACCGTTGGGCATCTGTAGTTCATTGCCGATGTATTTCTCGATACGGTTTTCAACCTTGGAAGGCAGCACGCCGCGATGGGGCTCAGCCTTGACAGATATACAGCGTTCACCACACCGACGTACAATCTTCTCTTCGCTCCATGTCGGGTGGATATCAGCCACTTGGCGAAGAGGAATGGCTTGGGGATGGATGCCGGACAAACCGGCATTATTGGACAAACCGGCCAGTTTGCTTGCTATAGGCAGTTCACCCACACCGCTTATCGGCAGATTTTCACGCTGAGGATCTTTGATGACGATAGGCATCTCGTAGTCGTTTTCCCAAATGGACCCCACGTTGAGATTGCCTGTCAGCATGGCAATGCTCATGGCCGTTGTAGCGCGGTCAACCCCTTGTTGGGCGGCAGCTGTCGGATTCAAGGTAACCTCGGTGAGCAACCGTGGCTGTTCATAGTCAGAATGAACCCAGAAGAGTTCGGGTTGCTTGCGCAGATATTCCATCAGACGGTTGGCTACCGTGTGGAGTGAGTCGATATCCTCACCATAGAAACGGAACTCGAAGGTCTCCACGTTCTGATAATCTAACTCCATAAACTTCACGAGTGCATTCGGGAAACGGTCTGTGTAAAGTGGCTCGTACTTGTCGAGTACGGCTTTCATGTCTTTCACGGAAGGTGTAGCCACAATGAACTGCGCAAAGTTTTTCCCGCCTATTTGTGGCGCATAAGAAGTCTGGAAACGTGGTGAGGAACAGCCGATGAACGAAGTGATGTCCAACACCCGTTCGTCTTGTTTCAACGCGTTATAAATGCTGTCAGCAATAATTGCCGTTTCTGCCAGTCCGCTTCCTTCAGGCAGGAATATCTCCACAGCAAACTGTTCGCGGTCAGCATAGGGCATGGAGCGGAACTTTAGTTGGGTGACAATGAGGAAAGACGCCAATACGATAGCTACGCCTCCCCAAATGGTAAGCCATGGATGGCGGAAAGTCCAGTCAAGAATATGATTGTAGGTGTTCTGCACCCAATTGGTGATTCGGCCGGAATGTCTGGATCCTTCTGATTTTCCTTTATTTCCATCATTCTTGGATTTTTCAGGCTTGATGAGCGAGAACTCCATGATGGGAATCACGACGACGGCCAGCAGCAATGAAACCATTAGATTGATGGTGATGGTGAGTGGCAAACCATTCATGAATTCCCTGTACATTCCATCGAAAATAAACAGGAAGGGATAGAAGATGGCGCAGATGCAGAGTGTGGCCAGCATCATCGGGAAGAAATAGTGCTGGGCACTCTCGGCGGCAGCATGCCACCGGCTGTAGCCTTTTCCAAGATATTCCAGATAGCCGTCGAGTACTACGATGGAATTATCCACAATCATACCCAATACGATGATGAGTCCGGCCAATGTTACCGTGTTCAGTGGAATACCCAACAGGTACATAATGCCAACGCTGATGAACGTGGAGAGTGGGATGGTTACGGCTGCCACGATGGCGGTTCGGAAGGGGAAGAGTATCATCATGACCAGGATGATGACAATCATCGACTCGATAAGGTTCAGGAGAAAGTCCTTCACAGAGTCGCCTACAACCTTGGGCTGGTCAGCAATACGGGTAATGTTCACATCCTTTGGAAGTACGTTCTCACGGAAGTCGTCAAGCAGTTTGTTGACGGTATCTCCGTATTTCATGATATTGTTGCCCTCGCGCATCTCCAGAGAAACGATGACACAAGGATGTCCGTTCTGCTCAATATAACTTTCCGAACGGTCGTATTCCCGTTTGATGGTGGCAACATCGCGGACTCTCACCACATGGTTCTGAGCATCGGTAAATATAATAAGGTTACCCACTTCTTCCTCGGAATTCACCGTTCCGCTCACATGAATCGGAATGTTCTGCTGTTGGTTCGACAAAGAACCCGCTGGCAGAATCAGTCCTTGCGAGTTGAGTTTCTGATAGAGTTGCATGGAACTGATACCGTAGGCAGAGAGCCGTTGGTGATCCACATAAAGCGTCAGCTGTTCCTTAATGTCTCCATAGATGCGCACATTGCTTACCGAATTGATTTTCCGAAGTTCATCAGACAGTCGGTCAACATATCCGTGCAGTTCCCGATAGGAACGGCTGTCGCTCTCCATGGCAATGAGCAAAGCCGACGTGTCGCCGAATTCATCGTTGGCTACCAAGGCAAGTACACCCTGAGGAAGCTGCTGTTTGAAAAGATTAAGACCGTGCTTGATTTTTGACCACACCTCATCTTTGTTATCTACTTCCTCATTCAGTTCCAGCATCACCATGCACATACCATTCGAAGAAGTGCTGGTGGTTTTTTCACGCCGTACTTCCTTGAACTGGAAAAGGTAGCGTTCCAGTGGTTTGGCTACCTGTTGTTCAACTTCCTCCGCTGAGGCTCCTGGATAGATGGCTACCACCACGCCCTGGCGGATGGTGAAACTGGGGAATGCGTCTTTCGGCATTTGGTCAAGACCATACAGTCCGAACACAAAGAGCATGATGATGAGCAGCGACGTCAGCCTGTAGTTACGCATCAGTCCCGCTATCCAGTTGCCATGTTTCTGTTTGTTTGCCATAGTCTAAAAAAACAATCAACTTTTAAACCATAAACGATCAGCCTTCAACAGGCGAGCCTTCGCCCACCTTCTGATAACCTTCAGTGATGACAACGTCGCCTTCTTTCAGTCCGTCGGTGATGACAAGGCGGTTGCCGCGGACTTCACCCACGGAGACATGCTGCTGATGAGCTTTTCCATTGACTACTGTCCAGACAAAATGTTGTCCGCCGGGACTTTGGCCTACGCTGCGGACAGGTAGCGTAATCTTATTGTCGGCATTGGAAGTGGGGAACGACACATTGGTTACCATCCCTGGTAAGAGTTGATGGCCTGGATTGCTGACCAAAGCATAAATGGTATATGTATGCGTCATCAGGTCGCCTTCCACGCCTTTGATTATCTGATTGCTGTGGAATACTTGATTTCCAAGGGCAGTGACACTAATGGTAGCATGGCTGCCGCGGTGGATACCCGCCAGTTCCTGTTCGGGAACAGACACGCGTACCTTCACCCGGTCTATATTAAGAATTCTTGCCACTGGTTGTGCGGGTACGACAGACTCGCCTGCTTGTTTTACATCGCTGCCAATCACACCGCTCACGGGAGCTGTCAGTCGGCAGTCGCTCACCTGTTTTTCCATGAGTCTGTATTGTGCCTTGGCCTGAGCCACCTGCGACTGGATTTCCATCCATTTAATGTCGGTAAGCGAACCTTGGTCGTGGAGCATCTTCATGCGTTCCAATGCGTCGAGAGCCTGATTAAGCTGGGCTTTGGCACTTGCCAGCGCACTCTGTGCAGAAGTCGGGTCGATCGTAGCTATCAGTTGTCCGCGCTTGACCCATTGGCCTTCGCTGACAAAAACACGGTTGAGTGTTCCCATGCTGGTGAAACTTACGGCTGTGGCCGACTGTTCTTCCACTTGTCCCACATAGATGGGGCCGGTTTCATCCATGGAACGTTTGGCGGTTTCGGTCGTAACTTTAAAACTACTCACCTTTTCCTCTTTTTTGCTATTGGAGCAACTGGTTAGTCCTGTTAGGACAATTATCAGGCTAAAAAGTCCAATCTTTGGTCTGATTTTACTCATTTTTACTATTCTTTCTATGTGAGATTTAATTGTTGCTGCAAAATTGCCTATTTTTTTTTGAAAACAAGTGTTATGTTTTTCTTTTTAAGAGTTCTGTTTTTCTTTAATGAGATATTTAGAACATTTTTCAGTTGCTATTGAACATATTTTGATTCAAAAAAAGAACTATCTTTGCAAACGAATAGATATATAACTGAAAAATGGCAAATAATAAGGAGCAATTAGAAAATGAACATCCATTGGCCGACACGAACGGGCGAATGACTGTAGACCTTGCTGATATTACGGATGTGGATTATCCTTATCTTTCTGTGGATTATAAGGATGGCGATTTGGCCATCTTGACCGATATTCTCCAGATTCCGGAATTTACTTCCTTGAAAATGGGCATAAATGTTCTGCTGTTTTGCTTACAGGGGAAGCTGCAGTTTGAGGTGAATGGGCGTCAGATTGTTGTTCATGAACGTGAGCTGGCAATCGTGCAGAGCAATGTGACGATAGGTAACTTCATGATCTCCCCTGATTTCAGATGTTGTATAGCTTGCATGAGTGACAGGTTGGTGAAAGGACAACTGCGGGGATACATCTCGATTTGGAACCGGGCGCTCTACGTCAATAACAACAACATATTTAAAATCCCGGAGGATCAACCCATAGAACAAACGGAACATTTTTATGAATTGGTCAACTATTATCTGACACGTCCGCGTAAACGTTTCGGCAAGGAGGTGATTGCCAGTCTGATACGATGCTTCCTTTTGGATATCTGTGAACTGATAGAAGAACAGTCACCCGAAATGGCGACATCCGGGCATTCGCAGGGAGATCAGCTCTTCAACCGCTTTCTGCAGCTTCTTTCAGAGACAGAGGTGAAGCGGCAGACTGTAGAAGCTTATGCTGAGAAGCTTTATGTTTCACCGAAATATCTCTCTGCCGTTTGTAAGAAAGCCAGCGGTAAGTCAGCCATGCAATGGATTAATGAGTATGTGATGGAGGACATCCGTTATTACCTGAAGGAAACTCCGTTGACCATTAAGGAAATAGCGACGAAGCTGGGTTTCCCAAATCTTTCTTTCTTCGGTAAATATACAAAGCGGAGCATCGGCATGTCTCCCAAGGAATTCCGGAATCAGAGGAATAAACTCTGACTGGATTGTTCTGCTAAAAATGCCGTGGAAGCATTGCTTCTACGGCATTCTTACACTGCTTCTACGGCATTTTCACGATGCTTCCACGGCAAAGAGACAAACCTACTCCTGAGTTCACTAAAACTGTCATCCGTCATTTGTCATAAATCAGTGGGTAAATCGGCGAGTCTGTGTTGTGTTGCGCTTACTTCATAGAAACAAGTCTCTATTACGTATGATTTTTCATGATTAAACATGAAAAAGGAACGTCTTTAGATGCGCTTTGTCATTTTTTTAGTATCTTTGTCATCGAAAAGTGTAAAGACTATGACAAACTACATGAAGACAATTGTTGCCTCTCTGATGCTGGCAACAGGTACGCTGGCCATGGCTCAGCAAGTGAATGACTCCAATACACCGCTGCATCTGATGCGTCCAGCCTATAAGATTGGCTATGGTGTCTCTTCCGTGGAACAAGTGAAGCAGACCATGGACCGTGTGCTGAAGTATATTGACGGGGAGACTCCTGCAAAACTGATTAATGGCAAGACGGGAGAAGAGGTTACCAAATGGAAGCAGATAGATGCCGACACGAAACTGAAGCCGGGTGGATTCCGTTTGACCAGCTATGAATGGGGCGTCACTTATTCAGCTGTTTTGGCTGCTTATGAGGCAACGGGTGATGAGGCTTATCGTGACTATGCCTATAACCGTATGCAATTGTTGGCGTCGATAGCCCCTTATTATAATAAGGTGTATAAAAAGACAAATAAGATTGACCCTAACGTGCGTCGTGTCATAGAACCCCATGCTTTGGATGATGCAGGGGCCATCTGTTCGGCTATGATCAAGGCGATGATGAAGGATAAGGGTTTGGGTCTCGAGAACCTGATTGCCAACTATTCAGATTATATACTGAACAAGGAGTACCGTTTGGCTGACGGGACGTTTGCCCGTATCCGTCCACAGAAGAACACATTGTGGCTTGATGATATGTTTATGGGTATTCCAACGGTGGCCTATATGGGAAAATATACGGGTGACGGGAAATATTATGACGAGGCTGCACGTCAGGTGCTGCAGTTTGCCCAGCGCATGTTTGTCAAGGAAAAGGGACTCTTCCGCCATGGTTGGGTAGAGTCGATGAGTGATCATCCTGCTTTCCATTGGGGAAGAGCCAACGGATGGGCTATTCTGACCATGTGCGAGGTGTTGGATGTTTTACCCGAGAATCACCCAAAGCGTAGTGATATACTGGAATTGCTCCGTGCTCATGTCAGGGGATTGGCAGCCTTACAGCATCACGACGGTTTCTGGCATCAGTTGCTTGATCGAAATGATACTTATCTGGAGACATCAGCAACGGCTATTTATGCTTATTGTTTTGCCCATGCCATTAACAAAGGATGGATTGATGCAAAAGCCTATGGTCCTGTAGTGCAATTGGCCTGGCATGCTATAGAGTCGGCGGTGAATGAAAAAGGCCAGGTGGAGAATGTCTGCGTAGGAACGGGCATGGGCTTCGATCCTTCGTTCTATGCCTATCGTCCGGTTCATGTGATGGCAGCCCATGGTTATGGTCCCGTCATCTGGGCAGGTGCGGAAATGATCAATCTGCTGAAACAACAGCATCCCAAGTCGAACGACAGCGCCGTTCAGTTCTATGATGAAGAAGTGCCTACCAACGAGCCCATCTTCAATTACGACGGAAGTATAAAATTTTAAAGGGAGAGAATTTCTTATTTGTAGAAATTCTTTTCAAAGGCTTGGAACTCGTCTTTCTTCAGCACGCATCGTTTCCACCAGGATTCGATGAAGCCGAAGCCGTATCCCATCAGTTGTACAAAGGCTGCGGGGATGCTGAGTAGTCCCACTTTCAAGCTCTTGTTCTTGATGCTGGAGTCGATGAAAATGATGAGACTGTAGAAAAAGACGGGTGCAAGCGCTGCCAGGCAAATCCAATACCAAGTGTGCCAGTTGGGTGCATCGTAGTGAATCATGGCGCGAGCGACGGCAGCCAGAAGAATCAATGCAATCACACCTACTGTGAATACTGTTGGCAGCAAGTGGACTAGTTTGAGCGTGCCGGGATGACGTTTTTCCAAATTGATGCGGGCTATACCACTATTATAAACCTGACGGAAGAATTTGCGGAAATCCGTACGTCGCTTGTGCCATACCCAAGCATCGGGGAATAGTTGCGGATTGTAACCAGCTTCCACTATCCGGTAGGAGAAGTCAATATCCTCACCGAAGCGCATCTTGGAGAATCCTCCAAGTTTCAGATAGACATCACGGCGGATGCCCATGTTGAAAGAGCGGGGATAGAATTTATCGAGTTTCTTCTTACCTCCACGAATACCGCCCGTGGTAAAGAAAGAGGTCATCGAATAGGAGATAGCCTTTTGTACGGGAGTAAATGACGGATGTGAGGCATCGGGGCCGCCAAAGGCGGCGAGTGTAGAGTGTAGAGTGTAGAGTGTAGAGTTATGATTACTATCATCGGATGATGCTTCCGCTTTGTTTTTGGCGGCAGCAAACTCTACACTCTCAACTCTACACTCTACACTCAAGCCGTTTTCAACGGCTTGCAGATAGCCCTTGGGTAGGACTACATCGGAATCCAGGATGATGAGCCATTCGCCCTTAGCACGTTCTGCTCCATAGTTGCGTGCCTGTCCAGGGCCACCGTTTTCTTTGACGTAATAATGCAAGTCAAGGATGTCTGCGAACTTGTCGCAAACATCCTTGCAGGGTTTTTGTGAACCATCTTCCACGATAACCACCTCAAAGTCTTTCAGTTCTTGTTCCGTAAGGCTTTGCAGGAGTTCGTCCACTTCATCGGGACGATTGTA
>CACZVX010000037.1:0-21828 GCA_902784755.1 uncultured Prevotellaceae bacterium | reverse complement strand
ATGAACAGGGGCACGCGAATTTCCACGCCAGTCTCCAGTGTTGCAGGCTTCGTGCTGTTGGTTGCAGTGTCACCCTTGATACCAGGCTCTGAATGAGTCACGCGAAGATTGGTCTTCACGGGCATCTCGGCGAAAAGAATAGTAGCAGTGTCAGCATCGCTCACCACTTCCACGATATCACTCTCCTTCATGAAGTCAACACCCGTTACGAGATCCTTGGCGATAGGAGCCTGATCGTAAGTTTCCTGGTTCATGAAGATGTAGTCGTCACCGTCCTTATAGAGGAACTGGTAGGGACGACGCTCCAGACGAACGTCATCAAGCTTGAAACCTACCTGGAAGGTGCGGTCCAGTACACGACCATCGGTCACGTTCTTCAGCTTCGTGTTCATAACGGTGTTACCCTTGCCCGGCTTACGGTGCTGGAACTCAATGCAAACCCAGATGCCGCCGTCCATGCGGATGGCAGTACCCTTCTTGATGTCTTGTGAATTAATCATATATACCTTATTATATTATGTATTGTTCTCAAAAGCGCTGCAAAGGTACGATAATTTTCGAAAAAATCATAAAACTTTCGATTAAATTTAGCATATTTCTTTGGTATTTCGAAAAATATGAGTAATTTTGCACCCCAAATTGGTAGATAATAAATAAAATTAAATAGATAAAGCAATGAAAAGAACATTTCAGCCCCACAATCGCCGTCGCGTGAACAAACATGGCTTCCGTGAGAGAATGGCAACCAAGAATGGCCGTCGCGTTTTGGCATCTCGCCGCGCTAAGGGTCGCAAGAAGTTAACTGTTTCTGACGAGAACCACGGCAAGTAAGCCTCGGCGTTCGCAAGAAATCTTAAGGAAAACAGAAAGAAGTAAGGTGAAAACTTTGCTTCTTTCTGTTTTTTTTATACCTTTGCAAACAAAAGTACGGTTAGAACTTAGATATGAAGGTTTCACAATTCTTCGGGAAGTTTCTCAGTAAATATCTTTGGGGAAATTTGTTGGCGATGATGCTGTTCGTGGTTGCAGTTTGCTTTGCAGTCAAGTACGGCATTGACGTCTATACTCATCATGGAGAGAAGATAACGGTTCCGAACGTGGTTCATAAATCGTATGCCGATGCTGAGCATATATTGGAAAGTCTGGGGCTCGAAGTGCAAATCAGTGATACGGGCTATGTGAAGACGCTGCCGCCGGATTGTATTTTGGAACAGTCTGTCAAAGCTGGAAGCATTGTGAAGTCCGGCCGTATTGTCTATCTCGTGATTAATGCTTCAAGTACACCGACGATAGCCATTCCGGATGTCATCGATAATAGTTCCTATCGAGAGGCACGGGCCAAACTCTCTGCCATGGGATTCCGGGTCAGTGAGCCTCAGATGGTACCTGGTGAGAAAGACTGGGTTTATGGAATCAAGGTGCGTGGAAGAAATGTCACCAACGGCCAGCGTGTTTCTGTTGAGGATATACTGACCTTGCAGGTGGGTGACGGTATGATTGACGCAGCTGATTCAGTGGCTTTCGCTGATCCTGTATATGAAGAAGAGGAGGACGTCTTTGAAGAGATTGTTGAAGAACCTGCAGAAGAATCTACTGGCGGTAATACAACCACTGAACCTGCTAAGCCGGCCACACCCGCTAAGCCTGCTGCTCCTAAGGCTCCCGCTACAGAGGAGAAGGATGAGTTTGAGGTGGTGACGGGTCCTTGAACTTAGGAAGTGCGTTTTTTGAAATAATGCTCAAAGGCTGATGGACGCTGAAATCAACGAGATAGAAGAGCAGGAACTCTATGAGCGGTTGCGCATAGAAGTGGATGCAGGACAGGTGCCACTCAGAGTCGATAAGTTTCTGGTGGAACACATGCCGCATTCCAGTCGTAACCGCATACAGACGGTGGCAGATGCAGGAATGCTCTTTGTGAATGAGCGTCCTGTAAAAAGCAACTATAAAGTGCGTCCGGGCGATATCGTCACCATGATGATTGATCATGCCCCTTACGATGATAAGATTGAGCCTGAAGAGATTCCATTGGAGGTGGTCTACGAGGACGACCAACTGCTTGTGATTAACAAACCGGCAGGAATGGTGGTTCATCCGGGATGCGGCAACTACCACGGAACATTAGTGAACGCCATTGCCTGGCATCTGCGCAATAATCCCGACTACGACCCTAATGACCCCGAAGTGGGACTCGTTCACCGTATTGACAAGGATACAAGCGGATTGCTGGTGGCAGCTAAGACACCGATGGCGAAGACATCTCTGGCGGCGCAGTTTTTCAAACATGAAACCCACCGGTCCTATAATGCTCTGGTATGGGCTAACTTCACAGAAGATGAAGGTACGATAGAAGGCAATATCGCCCGTGATCCCCGGGACCGTCTCCGTATGTGTGTCTTCCCGCCGGAATCTGAGATTGGAAAACCTGCCGTCACGCATTGGCGTGTTTTGGAAAGATTTGGTTATACCACATTGGTGGAATGTGTACTGGAGACAGGCCGCACCCATCAAATCAGGGCTCACATGAAACACATCGGACATCCGCTTTTCAGTGACGATCGGTACGGTGGTGACCAGATACTGCGCGGTGAGCGTTCCGCGTCTTACAAGGCTTTCATACAGAACTGTTTCAGTCTCTGTCCCCGACAGGCCCTTCATGCTAAGACTTTAGGATTTGTTCATCCGGTAACCCGGGAACAGATGGATTTCAACAGTGAATGGCCTTCCGACTTACAGGCAGTCGTGGATAAATGGCGGATCTTCATTAAGGGTACGACCCGCGATACATTTGAATTATAAAGATAACAACATAAATATGAAAAATTTGAAAAGAAACATAGCCATCGTCTGCGGTGGCGATTCTTCGGAGCACGATGTTTCTATGCGCTCCGCACAAGGTCTCTACTCCTTTTTCGACAAAGAGCGTTACAACGTCTATATCGTGGACGTAAAGGGTATGGACTGGCGCGTTAACCTTTCCGACGGCACAACGACTCCCATTGACCGCAATGATTTCTCTTTCCAGGAGAACGGCAAACTGGTCATGTTCGATTATGCTTACATCACCATCCACGGAACTCCGGGAGAGAACGGTATCATGCAGGGCTATTTTGAGCTGATTCATCTGCCTTATAACACCAGTGGCGTGCTGGTGGAAGCCATGACTTTTGATAAATTCGTTCTGAACAACTACCTGAAGGGATTCGGCGTTTCCGTTGCGGAAAGTCTGCTGATTCGTAAGGGTTATGAGGAACTGGTCACTGACGATGAGATAGAGGAGCGTATCGGTATGCCCTGTTTCGTAAAACCAGCTGCTGACGGCAGTAGCTTTGGCGTGTCGAAAGTGAAGAATAAGGACCAGTTGGCTCCAGCTATCCGTAAGGCTATGATGGAAAGCGACGATGTGATGGTGGAGAGTTTTCTCGAAGGAACTGAAATCACGGTGGGCTGCTATAAGACAAAGGATAAGTCGGTTGTATTCCCCATTACGGAGGTGGTTACAAAGAATGAGTTCTTTGACTACGATGCCAAGTATAACGGTCAGGTAGAAGAAATCACACCCGCCCGTATCCCGGAGGAGACGGCAGAACGTGCACGTCAGATCACTTCTTACATTTATGATATCCTTCATTGCAACGGCATCATCCGTATCGACTATATTATCTCGAAGGATCAGAAAATCTCCATGCTGGAAATCAACACGACTCCTGGTATGACTGCCACGAGTTTTATTCCGCAGCAAATTCGTGCAGCAGGACTGGATATCAAAGATGTGCTGACTGAAATCGTAGAGAATCAATTTCTTTAAGAATGAATAAGGAGGAGCTAAAACGATTTGATGAAATCAGGCCGTACGAGCCGGAAGAAATGCAGCAAGCCTTTGAAGATTTGCTCAACGACCGGCAGTTCTCCCTGGTGCTGAAGGGCTTTGTTCCTTGGTTGCCTAAGGGAGTGCGTAATGGTTTGCTGCGACTGGCCTTCAAGGGCGTCAAAACTCCGCTGGATTTCCAGAAGCGGTTTATGAAGCGTATCGTACAATATATTATTAAAAGAAAAACCGACGGCGCCACTTTTGACGATACTGAACTACCTCGTGACAAGTCGTTGCGCTATACTTTCGTGAGCAACCATCGCGATATTGTGCTCGACTCCGCTTTCCTTGACCTCTTCCTGGTGGAGGCTGATTATCCCACGACGGTGGAGATTGGCATTGGCGACAACCTGCTCATCTATCCCTGGATTAAGCGGCTGGTGCGTATGAACAAGGCATTCACCGTTCGCCGTGGACTTACGCCGAAGGAAATGCTGCGTTCCAGTCAGTTGATGAGCAGTTACATCCATTTCGCAGTTAATGAGAAAAAGGAAAACATCTGGATTGCCCAACGTGAAGGACGTGCCAAGGACAGTGATGACCGCACTCAGGATTCCGTTCTGAAGATGCTGGCTATGGGCGGTGACTTGCAGAATCTGAACATTGTACCACTGACCATCAGCTATGAATACGATCCCTGCGATTACCTGAAAGCACAGGAGTTCCAGCAGAAACGTGATGACCCGAAGTTTAAGAAGAGTCGTCAGGATGACCTCGTCAATATGCGGACAGGCATCTTCGGCTATAAGGGGCATGTACATTACCATTGCGCCAAACCTATCAACAGCTGGTTGGATGATCTGAAAGACCTTCCTAAAAAGGATTACTTCAATCAGCTCAGTGAGCGTATCGACACCCAGATTCATGCCAACTACCGTCTTTTCCCATGCAATTATATTGCCATGGATGAGCTGGAAGGCACACAGGCTTTCACATCCGAATACACGGATGCTGATAAGAAGCGCTTTCATGACTATTTGGAAAAACAGCTGGCAAAGATCCGGTTACCTGACAAAGATGAGTCTTTCCTTCGTGAACGGATGCTGACAATGTATGCCAATCCGCTGCGTAACTATTTGAAAAGCCATCAATGAAGATTCGTCATACTATAGCAGATACGAACGGGTTAAGGGCAGCTTTGCTTTTAATCTCTTGTTTATTCATACCGTTTCTCTCCTCCTGCAATCAGGAATCCTATGAGTCAGGTGATGGGGAGTATTCCTATATGAAGGCTGAGTTCGTGGATGCTTACACGAATGGCGATGCCAAATTGGTGAATGTGATGACCGATGACGGCGACTCGTTAGCTCTTTCGAAACCTGTGGAATGTAAATGGGCTACGAAAGCCGACTCCACTTATCGGGCTCTTCTATATTATAATAAGGTGGAAGGAAAAGCCGAACCAGTCTCTTTTTCCAATGTCCCTACACCCAATATCCGCATGACGTCGGAACTCAAGGAAGAAGTGAAAACGGATCCGGTGAAGTTCGTTTCGAGTTGGAAGAGTAGGAATAGGCGTTATCTGAATCTTGGCATCACGCTGCTTACCGGTGCTGCCAAAGAAGAACAGAATCATAAGATCGGAATGCTCTGCGACTCTGTGGTGACTACTGCGGAAGGACGCCAGCAAGTCTATCTCCGTCTGTATCATGATCAGGGCGGTATACCTGAATATTACAGTATGGAAGGATATGTAAGCATCA
This sequence comes from uncultured Prevotellaceae bacterium, assembly GCA_902784755.1. GTDB lineage: Bacteria > Bacteroidota > Bacteroidia > Bacteroidales > Bacteroidaceae > Prevotella. Next base: position 16,254 of record CACZVX010000037.1, on the reverse strand, counting down.
AAGTGTCGCGGCTTCCTTGTAAACTAAATGATGGCGACATCGTTCATGTCGCCATCAATACCTATGACGGTTGGATAACCCGTCAGTTTGAATATTAAATCTTTCTTTAGAGGCTTTCCAGCATCCGCTTGATTACTACCGAAGCGGAAATCTCACGATTGGCAGCTTCTGGAATCACCAGCGAATTCTTGCTTTCAATGACGTCGTCGGTCACTATCAGACCACGCCGAACGGGCAGACAATGCATAAACTTGCCGTTGTTTGTCCACGACATATGCTCTTCATCCACGGTCCACGACATGTCTTTAGACGTGATTTTTCCGTAGTCTGCTGGATTGGTGACGCCGGGATTTGACCAGTTTTTCGCATAGATAAAGTCAGCGCCTTCAAAGGCTTCGCGCTGGTTGTAAGTCACTTTAGCGTTTCCAATGAATTTCGGATCGAGTTCATAGCCTTCGGGGTGGGTAATCCAAAGATCCACGTCTTCCGCCGCATTCATCCATTGAGCGAAGGAATTAGGAACAGCCTGCGGCAAAGCGCGGCAGTGGGGTGCCCAGGTGAGAACGACTTTCGGACGTTCCACGGTCTTATGTTCCTCAATGGTAATCAAGTCAGCAAAGGCCTGCAGCGGATGAACGGTTGCCGTTTCCATGGCAAATACTGGACGGCCGGAGTATTTGATAAATTGATTCACGATAGTTTCCGCATAGTCGAATTCGCGGTCCGTGAGACCCGCAAAGGAACGGACACCAATCAAATCACAATAGCATCCCATCACGGGAATGGCTTCCAGCAGATGCTCGCTCTTATCACCATCCATGATCACGCCACGCTCGGTCTCCAGTTTCCAGGCTCCGGCATTCACATCGAGTACGATGACGTTCATACCCAAGTTCATGGCTGCCTTCTGTGTGCTGAGACGCGTACGCAGACTATTGTTGAAGAAAATCATCATCAGCGTCTTGTTCTTGCCCAGATGCTGATATTTGAAACGCTCGTTCTTAATCTCTTGTGCTTCAGCTAATGCCTGATTCAGATCACCGATATCTTCTACGTTGATAAATGTATGCATATTTAATATCAATAATTACTAATATAAAATTCTTAATTCTTAATTCTTAACTCTTAATTCTTAATTCCGTCCTATGGACGAATCTGTCCGTTCCCTTCAATCAGCCACTTATAGGTACACATTTCTTCGAGTGCCATAGGACCACGGGGACCGAGCTTCTGTGTGGAAATGCCAATCTCAGCACCTAATCCGAACTGAGCACCATCGGTGAAACTCGTGGGCGCATTCACATAGACGCAGGCAGCGTCCACTTCCTGCTGGAAACGGCGGGCGTTTTCCGCGCTATCCGTGATGATACTTTCACTATGACCACTGCCGTAACGGTCGATATGCTGCAGCGCTTCATCCAGGGAAGCAACGGTCTTGATAGCCATCTTATAGTCCATAAACTCCGTTCCGAAACTCTCTTCCGTTGCATGCTGAATAAGTGAAGAGTGAAGAGCGAAGAGTGAAGAATCATTCTTTAGGGCTTCAAAGGATGCTTCATCGCAATATAGTGTTACGGCAGGATTATGCTCCAGTAGGGGCTTAATTAGTTTGGACAGATCCTGAAGACGCTTCTCATGGATAATCAGACAGTCGAGGGCATTGCAGACAGAGACACGGCGCGTCTTGGCATTATGGATAACGGGCACTCCAATCTCCAAAGAACCAAACTCATCGAAATAGGTGTTGACCACACCGGCACCCGTTTCAATTACCGGCACCTTGGCGGTGTCGCGAACGAACTGTATCAGTTTCTTGCCGCCACGAGGGATGCATACATCAATATAGCCCACGGCATTGAGCATCTCGCCGGTAGCCTCGTGGGTAGCTGGAAGCAGTTCCACAACGGCAGGATTCACGCCTTCGCGTTCCAGAACCTCATGAATGAGGGAGATGATGGCACGATTAGAGTCATCGGCATCTCTTCCGCCCTTCAACACGCAGGCATTGCCGCTCTTGAAGCAAAGGGAAAACACGTCGAACGACACATTCGGACGGGCTTCGTAAATAACGCCGATAACACCGAAAGGTACGGATATACGAGTCAACACCAGGCCGTTTTCGAGTGTCCGGTGCTTCAAGACCTTACCCAAAGGATTTTCCAAAGTGGCCACGTGGCGCATGTCGGAGGCTATTCCTTCCAGACGGGCATCGGTCAGTTGCAGACGGTCGTAGAGTGGATTCGACTGCTCCATGCGTGCCAGGTCCTTGGCATTTTCCCTGAGCAGCATGTCCTTTTGTGCGATAATAGCATCTGCCACTTGCAGCAAGATGGCATTTTTCCGCTCATCGCTGATCAGCGCCAGTTCTTTGCTGGCAGCCTTTACGCGTTGAAATGTTTCTTTCAGCTCCATTTTCGCTGTTCTTATTTTATAAAATCGTTGTTGTTTCAGTTTGCAAAAGTACGAATAAAAACCGAAAAACTTACATTTAGGAGCCGTTTTTTCACTTCTGCTTCCAATCCGTTTACAAAATATGAATTATAATATTAAATAACAATCCTATTAATATCGTTGAACAATCCTATTAATATCGTTCAACAATCTTATTAACATTGATGAACTATCTTATTAACTTTGTTCTTAACTATTTAAACTTTAGAATGATAAGAATTCAGGAAATCGATGATAAGAAATCAATGATTGTATGATAATACATCAAGGGCTGGTATGAAAAAATTCGTTGAAAACCTGTCGGCTTTCGTTGATATTATTTGGAAATTGACTCTTGTTATCTTAATTTTGCAGCAGATTCATATATTAAAAGGAATATTTTATGAGAAAAAAAGGATTGATTTTGCTCTTGATAATGATAGCTACAACGGTCAAAGCCGGCGACTATGACTATCTGATTATAGAGAAAAATGGCGGTGAGACTACTGCTTTCGTCAGCGATGGACTGACGCTGACTTATTCCTCTTCAACATTGACTGTACAGCCAACTTCCGGTTCTGCAACTACATTTGATTTGACTACGCTTTCGAAAATGTATTTCAGCAGCACGGGTAGTGCAACAGGTATTGAGACTCTGGACGCGACGACTGGTCAGAGTAGCGTGGAGGCGTTTGACATGGGTGGCCGTTCCTGCGGTTCTTTCCCCTCAGTTTCCTATGCCGTCAAGCAACTTCCGAAGGGAATTTATTTAATGAAAGGTCAGAAGAAAACCGTAAAAGTGATTGTACAATGAAAAAGATACTGATGACACTCTTTGTTGCGCTGACGACTTTAGGCGTTCAGGCGCAAACGCTTGATGTAAATATGTCGGGTGTAACTTACCGTTTCAATGCTGCTGATTGTGGAGAGATGACTTATGGCAGCAATGGAACGATATTGACCATCAATGGAAAAACTTTCACCGTGAGTAATAATAGCATTACGATTGATACAGACGGCACACCCATGGATGACCACTGCGTGGAGGTTGCCTACAACGGAACGTCTGCCAAAGTGGTTGCTTCCGGCGATTTGATGGATAGTCTGACGGTTTCTGTTGATAATGCGAAGGTGAACATTACTCAGAATGATGCCGTGGCTGAAGAGATAACCTATACGCTTTCAGGCACTTCTACCGATGGCCAGTTCTACATGACGGGTTCCTATAAGGCAACCGTAGAGTTGAATGGTCTTACTCTGACCAACACCACAGGTGCACCTGTTTACATCAATGACGGCAAGCGCATCGACTTCAGCGTGAAGAAAGGTACGGAAAATACGCTGAAGGATACTTCTGCCAGCACCGATAAAGGCTGTCTCTATTGTAAAGGACACCTGGAAATGAAAGGCAAGGGAACTCTGAACATTTATGCCTATGGAAGCAAGGCGCATGGCATTAATGCAGGAGAATACTTTGAAATGAAGAACTGTATGGTTAATATTCTGGCGGCAACGAAGGACGGAGTCAACTGCAATGAATATTTCCTGATGGAAAGCGGAACACTGAAAATCAGCGGAACAGGCGACGATGGTATTCAGGTTTCTTTGGATGGTGAAACTTCTACAGGTGAGACCATCGACCATGAAGATGAGGATACTGGAAACTTCTATATGATTGATGGAACCATCATCGTGGATGTAACAGCAACTGCCGCAAAGGGTATTAAGGCAGATGGAAGTATCACGGTTACGGCAGGAACCATTACGGCAACGACTAGTGGAAATGGTGAATGGGACAGTGATGAGCTCAAGACGAAGGCCTCGAGTTGCATGAGTGCCGACGGAGATATGACGGTCAATGGCGGAACGCTGACGTTGACGAGCACGGGTGCCGGAGGTAAGGGACTCAATGTAGATGGTTTGCTGACGGTTAACGATGGCACGATTACGGTGAATACTTCTGGAAACGCCTGCGTCTATACGGGTAGCGCAATCAATAATAATTATACTGGAAACTTGGACCGGTATGATAGCGACTATAAGTCTGTTGCCAAAGGTATTAAGGCAGGAACAAAGACATTGAAGTCTGCCTATTCTTCCTCAACACTCAGCAACAACCAAAAGACTAACCCCAACTACTATGACTTCACCGGCGGTCTGGTCATTACAGGAGGAACCGTTCATGTGAAGACTAGTGGAAATGGCGCTGAAGGCATTGAGAGCAAGAGTAACATCAGTATATCGGGCGGTGAGGTGGCTGTCGTAGCCTACGATGATGCCATCAATTCCGGCAATGACTTTACTGTCAGCGGCGGTACCGTTCTCGCTTATGCTACCCATAACGATGGAATGGATTCAAACGGAAACATGACAATCAGCGGGGGAACGGTTTACGCCATTGGGGCTTCTTCTCCTGAAGTGGCCATCGATGCCAACTCTGAAGCCCAGAAGAAACTGACTTTCAGTGGCGGCAATCTGGTAGCTGTCGGCGGTCTGGAATCAGGTTCCACTCTTTCACAAGCCTGTAAGGCTACTTCCTCATGGAGTTCCAACACTTGGTATGGTCTTTACAGCAATGGCACATTGGTGTTTGCTTTTAAAACTCCTAATGCCAGCCGTAATTCGCAAATGGTCGTTTCCACATCAGGAACTACTACGCTCTTCCCCCTGAGCATCTCTGGTGGTACTAATTATCTGCTGGATTATGCCAACACAGGTGGCAGCTACACGAAGGGAACACAAATATCACTTTCGTCCTATAGTGGCGGCAACAGTGGTGGCGGCCCCGGTGGTGGCGGCGGTCCATGGGGCTGGTAAATATACATAACGAAGAAGGCAGCGGAACCATAACCGCTGCCTTCTTCGTTCCTGAATCATACGTTGAATTCAGTATGTGGCGTCGTATTTGGATTCACGACCAAATCTATGAGGATGTTATCCCGTTCACCATTGGCAATAATAACTTGAATACCGGCAGACTGAATCTTACTGGCTGTAGTGTATTTCGAATGCATACCTCCACGGCCGAAGGCACTCTTCTCGGGCTGTATATACTGAGAAAGGTCTGTCCCGGGTGCCACGTGACCGATAAGTTTCGACTTCGGATCATCAGGATTACCCGTGTAAATGCCGTCGATATTACTCAGCAGAACAAGCGTTTCGGCTTGCATCATGCGGGCGATGAGTCCTGAGAGTTCATCGTTATCGGTGAACATCAGCTCTGTGACGCTGACCGTGTCGTTCTCATTGACAATAGGAATGACATCGTTCTCGAGCATCACAGTCATACAAGCCTTCTGGTTCTCGTACTGTTCGCCAGGCTGAAAGTTCTCCTTCATGGTAAGCACTTGTCCGACATGCATGCCATATTCGCGAAACAAGTCGTAGTAAAGTCCGATGAGTTTTGCCTGACCCAGAGCTGAGAACAACTGTCGCTGTTCAACAGAGTCGAGGTCATGATCCACCTTCAGTTCCCCACGACCACTGGCCATAGCGCCTGAACTGACGAGAATTACTTCGTAGCCATTGTTGCGCAGCCATGCTATCTGGTCAACAATCGCCGATACTCGTGTCCTGTCAAGTTTGCCGTCCTTTCTTGTCAGTACGTTAGAACCTACTTTTACTACGATTCTTTTCATGATTTTATTTCTTGCTGTCCTTATTTCGGATTTCCACACGGCGAATCTTTCCGCTGATGGTCTTAGGCAGTTCGTCCACAAACTCCACGATACGCGGATATTTGTAAGGAGCCGTCTCGCGCTTCACATGATTCTGAAGCTCTTTCACCAAATCATCACCAGCTTTGTCTTTCCATTCCTTGCCAAGAACGACGGTCGCTTTCACAACCATTCCGCGGATGTCATCAGGAACACCCGTGATAGCACATTCCACCACGGCGGGGTGTGTCATCAGGGCACTCTCTACTTCGAACGGACCAATGCGGTAACCGGATGACTTAATGACATCATCCTTACGGCCTTCAAACCAATAGTAGCCGTCTTCATCTCGCCAAGCCATATCACCCGTATGATAAACGCCATCATGCCAGGCTTCCTCGGTGAGTTCTTCATCGCGGTAGTATTCCTTGAAAAGACCAACGGGCTTTTTGGAAATGTTTTCCGCATAAACCACGATCTCGCCCTTTTCACCGTCTTCACAAGGGCTGCCATCGGCACGAATCAGACCAATCTGATATTGGGCATTTGGCATTCCCATGGAACCGGGTTTTGCCTTCATCCAAGGCATAGTGCCCAGCGTCATGGTCGTTTCCGTCTGTCCGAAACCTTCATAGATGGTTATACCCGTAAGCTCTTTGAAATGATCGAAAACAGCAGGATTCAATGCCTCTCCGGCGGTGCAGCAATACTCCAGTGCAGAAAGATCATATTTCGAGAAGTCTTCACGAATCATAAAACGGTAGATGGTGGGAGGTGCACAGAACGAAGTCACGTGGTATTTTGCCATTTGGCGCAACATAGTATCGGCATTGAACTTCTCGTGATCAAACACGAATACGGTAGCACCGGCAAACCACTGGCCATAGAACTTGCCCCATACGGCTTTGCCCCATCCTGTATCAGCCACGGTAAGATGGAGGGAATGCGGTTTCAGATTATGCCAGAACACACCTGTTGTCAGGTGTCCCATGGCATAGAGATAATCGTGGGCAACCATCTTCGGCTCGCCACTTGTACCGCTTGTGAAGTACATGATCATCGTGTCTTCGTTGTCGTTGACGTGTTCTGGACGTACGAACTTCGGGGCTTTCTGCCATTCGCTCTCCCAATCGTGGAAACCTTCGGGCACGGGATTGCTCTTGCCTTGTGCGGCTTCGTTGACAGCAATAAGCGTCTTGACGGTAGGACTCTCCGGCATGGCAGCTTGAATCTGCTTCGTCACATAGTCATCATCCACACAAATAATTGCCTTCACATCGGCGCGGGTGTTACGGTAAACAATGTCGTGCTTAGTCAGCATGTGCGTGGCAGGAATCACCACGGCCCCCAATTTGCACAAAGCCAGCATGCAGAGCCACCATTCATAGCGGCGCTTCAGGATAAGCATCACAGGATCACCCTTCCCGATACCCAGCGACTGCAGATAGGCAGCAGCTTGATCGCTCTGCTCTTTCAACTGTGCAAAAGTGGTTCTGATTTCAGCGCCTTCGTCATTGGTCCAAAGCAGGGCCAGTTTTTCGGGTGCTTCTTTTGCCCATTCGTCCATTACATCATAGGCAAAATTGAAATGGTCTGGAATGATAAACTCCAGATTCTTATTGTAATCCTCCACCGAGGAAAAGGATGTCTGCTTTAAAAATCTCTTCAGCAAACCCTCCCCATGCCCCTCCCTATGAAGGAGGGGAGTAGATGCTGTTTGTGTTTCTGTCTTATTCTCCATTTTATTCTATGCTTTTTGTAATCACCCCCTCCCTAAGGAGGGTTGGGGTGGGTCTTCTATTCTACAGTGAATGCCAGGAACTTCACGGGCTGATCGCCCACAGCCAGCATGCCATGGGGCTTAGAAGAATCGAAATAGATGCTGTCTCCTTCGGTCAGCGTGATGGTTTTGCCATTGATATAGAGTTCCATCGTACCTTCCAGTACCATGTTGAACTCCTGTCCCGGGTGTGTATTCTTATAAACGGTATGCGCATTGGGCTTTGGCTCAACGGTCACGATGAACACTTCTGCCTTACGGTTGGCAAAGCCACTGGCCAGACTCTGATACTTATAAGCCTTAGTGCGCTCAACGGAAAGGCCCTGTCCCTTGCGGGTGACGAAATAAGAACGCATGTGTGGTTCCTCCGCAAACATCAGCGCATCGGCAGAAACTCCATATTTCTTGGCGACCTTCATGAGGTTTGAGATGGTAATATCTACCTCGCCGTTCTCAATCTGAAGATATTTGTCGAGCGAAACACCACAAGTTTCTGCTACTTCCTCGGCGGGAATGTCAAGTACTTCGCGTAAGCCTTTCAGGCGCTCACCTATTTGTTTAATTGCTTCTTCCATAATAATGTGTTTGATAATTGGGTGCAAAAGTAATGATAAATTCTGAGATAATGAAGAATGTTAAGTATTTTTCTCAGACTAACGATGGTCTTCTATCTTGCAGTTGGGATACTTTGCCTTTGGGAACTGGAAAACAGTATTGCTGATATTTCCAGCCTTGAAGTCGGCAAAGGAGACTTTGGCCCAGAAGAGACTCAGAATCTTGATTTTAAGTTCTTTAGGATAGTAAGTGCCTGATGCTATCAGTATTTTGACATGTTTCATTTTTGTATTCTTCGCATCTGGCTTTGCCTTCAATTCGACCAAGTAATCGTTACCTTGCTTCGAGATGTGATAGTTAAACTCATCCGGATAGAACTTGAACTTCTGTAGCAACTCGTCTTCTTTGTTTACTTTCGGGTCGTGAATCTCCACGATATTCTTGTTTGTTCTCAATTTATAGAGGAGCTTTCCATCGTTCCACTGGATGGTATTCCCATGGATGGATTTGCTCATGTCGCCCTTGTACCATGCTGAGCCATTTTCATGGTAGATGCCAAGGATACTGATTTTATAGGTAAAAGCCACACCTTCCTTGCCAAAGAAATGGTTATAGGCTCTTTGGAATATCTGTTTAGCCTGACGGGAGTTGGCGTTTTCCTGAGCACTGATGTTCAGGGGGAAAAAGCAAAAAAGACAGAAGAGTAAAACGAATTTTACCCACCTGTCTTTAGACTTATATGATTCTTTGTTCACTTGTTTATATGTGTTATGCTTGCTTATGATTTATCCTGACTTGTCTCTTACTTCGCTCCGGCTTTTAGTCCGCGGATAACGGCGGAGGTAAAGCCGGCATGCTCCATTTCGTTGAGGCCTTTGATCGTGACACCGCCGGGAGTCGTTACCAGATCAATGGCGGCTTCGGGATGAAGACCTGTCGCTTCAAGGAGTTTCACGGCACCTTCCACGGTCTGCATGACAATGCGTTTCGCATCGTCGGCCTTGAAACCGAGTTCCACACCGCCTTCTGCAGCGGCACGGATATAGCGCATGGCATAGGCAATACCGCAGGAGGCGAGGGTTGTGCCCGCAGCCAGATGCTGTTCATCGGTAATAAGTGTCTCTCCCATTTCATCGAAGAGGTCGATAATCTTAGCTGTCTCTTCTGTCGTGGCATTCACGGGAACGATAAAAGTCATTGATGACAGTTGGGCAATGGCAATATTGGGGATAACAAGGAAGAAGGGGATAGGAGCGCCCATCCATTCCTTGATTTTTGAAGAAGGCACACCAGCAGCAACGACAACAAGCAGCTGCTGTTCGTAGTTCATGTTGTCCTTAATGCCTTTCAAAACGGGTTCTACTAACCAAGGCTTGACAAATACCATGACTACATCAGCTCCCATAACGGCAGCATTATTGTCGGAGGTCACGTTCGTGCCCATGGCTGCAAACTGTTGGAGAACGCTTTCAGAGGGGTCGCTGACAGTGATGTCCTGTGCTTTCTCTTGTCCTGTTGCTATCAGTCCTTTTACGGTGCTTCCGCCCATGGCACCCGCACCAATCACAGCTATCTTCATATCTTTATTACCTTTTGTTTGTCATTTGTCATTTAGCGCAGCGCGAAGTCTTTCTATGAAATCGTCCACCTCGTCTTTGGTCAGACAGAGTGGTGGCAGCAGCCGCAGAATGTTCGTTCCGGCGCAACCGGTAAAACAATGCTGTTCGTAAACCAAACGGCTGCGTACTTCCTTGTGTGGGACGGCCAGATCAACACCAATCATCATTCCACGTCCGCGAACCTCTTGGATGACGGGATAGTCTTTCTGCATTTCCTTCAGTCGTTCTATAAGATATTCTCCAACAAGGTGGGCGTTTTCCACGAGTCCTTCCTTCTCGAAAATATCAAGTACAGCTAACGCGGCGGCACAAGCCAGATGATTACCACCGAAAGTTGTACCTAATTGTCCGTAAACGGGCTTGAATTCGGGAGAAATCAGCACGGCACCCATGGGGAATCCGTTGGCAATGCCTTTGGCCACCGTGATGATGTCGGGACGAATGCCAAGCCACTGGTGTGCAAAGAACTTTCCGCTGCGGCCATAACCACACTGGATTTCGTCGCAAATCAAGATGGTTCCGTATTTCTTGCAGGCAGCAGCCAGTCCCTGGGCAAATTCTGCCGTTGCCATCTTAATGCCACCAACACCCTGAATAACTTCCAGAATTACAGCGCAGACATCGCCCTTAGCCAGTTCAGCCTCCCATGCGGGAAGATTATTGAGTGGCAGATATGTGACATGATTGTTATCGTTGATGGGTGCTATAATCTTCGGGTTATTGGTTACTTCCACAGCCAGAGAGGTACGTCCGTGGAATGCTTTCTCGGCAGAAAGCACGCGGGTGCGACCATTGGTGAATGAAGCCAGTTTCAAAGCATTTTCATTGGCTTCGGCACCGCTGTTGATCAGGAACAGTTGGTAGTCGTCATAGCCGCTGATCTTCCCTAAACGTTCAGCGAGTTTTACTTGCAGGTCGTTCTTCACGGAGTTACTGTAGAAACCAAGTTTATGCAGTTGCTCGTTCACCTTATTAATATAATAGGGATGGGCATGACCCACACTAATGACAGCATGTCCGCCATAAAGGTCGAGGTATTCCTGCCCCTTGTCGTCCCAAACCTTACATCCCTGTCCTTTCACGATGTTCACATCAAACAGGGGATATACATCAAATAATTTCATTAATCTCTCCCGGCCTCCCCAAGGGGGAGGAGTGCCTAACGGGCTTCATGTAGGCACCATTATTTTACATTCTTATATTTAAATTCGTCTCTATTAATCCCGGAATCAAGCTCTTATCTGTTGCCAGATCTCGCAGTTTGTACTCCGCAGGCCCTCTTCCCCTCGGGGAGGTTGGGAGGGGTTTAAAATGCAGAAGCTTTCAGGTTCAATCCAGCCTTCTCATCAATGCCAAACATGATATTCATATTTTGGACGGCCTGACCGACTGCACCTTTCAACAAATTGTCGATAATGGAAGTGATGACGAGCTTGTTACCAAACTTGTCACAGTGAACCAGACATTTGTTGGTATTCACCACTTGCTTGAGATCGAGTGCTTTGTCGCTGTAATGAGTGAAAGCCGCATCCTTGTAGAAATCCTTATAGAAAGCCACGATGTCCTCTAAAGGCTTGTCGGTCTTGATAACTTCTGTAACAAATATACCGCGGGCGAAATCGCCACGATAGGGAATGAAGTCGATAGAACAACCCCCCACCGGCTCCCCCGAGGGGGAGGGGGCTATAGGGGATGTGATATGCGGTGTGCCGGCGGGCTTCACTTCGTTGAGACTCTGGCAGATTTCGTGCAGGTGCTGGTGGGTGAACAGCTTATAGGTGCTCATGTTGTTGTTGCGCCACGAGAAATGGGTCGTAGCACCGGGCTTCTGTCCGGCTCCCGTACTTCCTGTGATTCCATTCACGGCTACATCATCATTGATGAGTCCCATCTTGGCAGCAGGAAGCAAACCTAACTGAATACAAGTGGCAAAACAACCGGGATTAGCTACGTGCAGGGCCTTTGTGGTCTCTGCCTTATGTATCTCGGGCAGACCATACACGAAGTCATGATTGCCTTTGATGCGGAAATCCTGTGCCATGTCGATAATCTTCACATTGGCAGGAATCTCATGTTCATTTAGAAACTGCTCACTCTTGCCATGTCCGAAACAGAAGAACACGACATCAACCTGATCGAAAGGCAATTCAGAAGTGAACCTCAAATCAGTCTCGCCAATAAGTCCTTCGTGTACGTCGCTGACAAGATTCCCCGCATTCGACTCCGAATTAGCAAAGACAATCTCCGCTTCAGGATGGTTAAGCAGCAGACGGATCAGTTCTCCGCCTGTATAGCCGGCCGCGCCTAAAACCCCCACCCTTACCCTCCCCGAGGGGAGGGGCGTATTTGTTTCTATCATATTATTCTGACAATTTGTTTTTTACGTGTTAAAGTTACCGTCATTCTTTCCCATCGCTATATCTCCAAATTCCCTCCCCTCGGGGAGGGACAGGGTGGGGGTTATCTCTCCTCTTCCGGATGAATACCATAGTAAACGCGGAGTGGGGTAGAGCTTACCTTAATGAACCCCTTGGCTTCTTCGGCTGTCCAACCGTGCTGCATCTCACCGTATTCACCGAGTTTGCTCTTGGTGAGGTCATTATCGGAATCCACACCGACGGTCTGGAAACTGTAAGGACGGAGTTCCAGAATAGCCGTTCCCGTCACATTGCGCTGTGAAGAGGTCAGCATCGCTTCCATATCTGGCATGACAGGCTCCAGATACTGGCTCTCGTGCAGGAACATTCCATACCAGTTGGCCACCTGATCTTTCCAGTACTGCTGCCATTTTGAGAGTGTTGACTTCTCCAACAGACGATGTGCCTCGATGATGAGTTTCGGAGCGGCTGCTTCGAAACCTACGCGTCCTTTGATACCGATAATGGTGTCACCTACATTGCAGTCACGGCCAATAGCATAAGAAGCACCAATTTCCTCAATCTTCTGAATAGCTTGAATCTTATCGTCAAACTTTTCTCCATTCACCGCTACAATTTCACCTTTCTCAAAGGTAATCTTCAACAGAGAAGGCTGTTCGTTGGTCACATGCTTCAGATAGGCGTCCTCGGGCAGTCCCTGAGTAGGGTCAAGAATCTCACCACCACAGATGCTGGTACCCCAGATTCCCACGTTATAGGAATACTTCAGTTTTGTAAAATCGGCAAAAAATCCGTGCTCGTTCAAGTAGTCAACTTCTTCCTTGCGGCTCAGTGCATGGTCGCGTGTAAGTGTGATAATCTCCACACCGGGAGCCATCACGAGGAAAGTCATGTCGAAACGGATTTGGTCGTTACCGGCGCCTGTTGAACCATGGGCAATAGCATCTGCACCGATTTCTTTAGCATAACGTGCAATGGCGAGGGCTTGGAAAATGCGCTCCGAACTAACCGAAATGGGATAGCAGTTATTGCGAAGCACATTACCGAAAATCATATATTTCAGTGATTTCTCGTAATACTCTTGGGTTACATCGAGAGTCACATATTGTTTGGCACCCAGTTTGTAGGCGTTTTCTTCATTCGTTTTCAACTGCTCAGCACTGAAACCGCCAGTGTTGGCACAGGCTGCATACACTTCATAACCGTCGTTCTTCAGTTTCATCACGGTATAGCTGGTGTCCAGTCCACCAGAGAATGCAACCACTACTTTCTTTTTATCTGCCATAATTATATATATGTTATTTTTGTTCTTAGCCTAAATACTTTAATCCTTTTCACTCTCCTGACCATCAATCTTTCGGATTCTTTCCAACACTTCATCGGGAATCTTGGCGGGCAGGTGCTCTGCAGGATCAAACAGCATACCCGTGCAGATGCAGTATTTACGTTCCGTACGTTTCAATACGTCAACGTTCACACATCCTTCACACCCGCGCCAGAAAGCTTCATCGTCAGTGAGTTCTGCAAAAGTGACAGGCTTATAGCCCAACTGTGTGTTCATCTGCATCACGGCTGCGCCACTTGTCAGTGAGAATATCTTAGCCTTGGGCCATCGGATGCGGGCCAGTGTGAAGGTCATGTCCTTGATTCGCTTGGCTACTCCTAAGCCGCGGTAGTCAGGATGAACGATGAGTCCTGAGGTTGTCACATATTGTTTGTTACCCCATGTTTCAATATAACTAAAGCCGGCAAATTTTTCTCCTTCAAGAGCAATGACTGCCTTGGCTTCCTTCATTTTGGTGGTCACGTATTCGTGGGTCCTTTTGGCAATACCTGTGCCACGCACTTTGGCGGCAGCAGTGATAGTGTCAAGTATGGTGTCAACGTACTTCTCGTGCGATGAATCGGCCACCATAACTTTTATTTCTTCCATTACAGATTAATTCTTAATTGTTTAATCGCAAAGCGACAACTCTTAATTCTTAATTCCTAACTCTCAATTCATCTGATGTTGGGTATCACCATGCTCAGCCCTTCGATGACATCCAATTCGCTCACTCCCTGTTTGATTACGATGAAAATGGTATCATCGCCAGCTATGGTACCGATAATCTGAGGTATGTCGCTGTTGTCAATATTATAGGCAATCGAACTGGCATAGCCTGGACGGGTCTTGATAACGCCCATATTGCCTGAGAAGTTGATGCTGACAAAACCACTCGACTGCAGCATTTCCATGGCAGAACGGGGGGTGCTTACGCGTTTGTACATAGTCTCGTTAGGCAAAACATATACGTATTTGCCGTTCATCGAGGCTGCCTTGGCAACCTTCAGCTGTTTCAGATCTCGGCTTAAAGTGGCCTGAGTCAACTTGAATCCTTCTTTCTCCAGTGCGCGGAGCACTTCCTCTTGTGAGCCCAGTTCCATACTTGAAATAAGCATCTTCAGGGCTTCCATTCTGCTGTTCTTTACTTTCATGTAAGTATAAATATGCTAAATTCGGCTGCAAAATTATACATTTTGTTGCATATTGCCAAACTTTTATCGGTTAATTTTTGCATAAAATAAAAAGATGGGGTGAATTTTTATCCATCCCATCTTCCGTTTTATCCATTTCTGTTTTACTCTCTGTTGCCTCCGAAGATACGCAGCAGATAGAGGAAAAGGTTGATGAAGTCGAGATATAAACTCAAGGCACCCATCAATGCAATCTTTTGAACGCCCTCGTCCATACCGTCGGCCATCAGCAGCATTTGCTTGATCTTCTGGGTATCCCATGCCGTTAGTCCTACGAAAATGACGACACCGATATAGGAGAGGACCATATCAAACATACTGCTTTTAACAAACAGGTTTACGATTGTTGCGATAATCAAGCCAATAAGTGCCATGAACAGTATCTTTCCAATGCCACTTAGGTCTTGTTTGGTGACATAGCCAAAGACAGACATAGCACCAAACATACCTGCTGTAATTAAGAAGGTCTTGGCAATCACTGTCTGACTGTAACCCAAGAAAATGACAGACAAGGTGGCACCGTTTATCACCGAATAGAGGATAAACAGCAGCGTGGCCGTTGTCAATGAGAGGCGGTTAATCATACCAGAGACAATGAAAACCAATGCCAGTTCAGCGATAATCAGTCCCCACATTACCATGGAATTGCCAAAGACTAGCTGCAGCAAGGCAGGACTATGGGCAACACCATAGGCAGTCACTCCTGTAATCACTAAGGCCAATGCCATCCATGTATATACTTTGCGCATCAGCGCAGGAAACGAAGCGGAAGTAACTATGCCTTCTTTTTCGTTAATCATTCTGTACAAATCTTTCTCTTGCATAGTTGTATCAATATAGGTATACTATTTTTATGTCATTTAAAGTCTTAACAAAATTCGTGCCGAGAATCTGTTTTGACGATCTGATTGCAAACTTAATCATTTTTTTCCGAACACCATCAATTTTAAATCATATTTTTCTCTCATTAATAATTATTTGGTTATGACTGCCTCCAAATATTTCTTTATTATATAATAAGGTATTATAGAAATAGCCATTCAAACAGACATTTTAATTAAAAATGAAACTTTTTGGAAAAAATCTTCGGAAAAGTTTTGGTAGTTCAAAAAAATACTGTACCTTTGCACTCGCTTTTAAGGATAACAACCAACAAAGCACTTGAGAGACTAAGGCCATGACATAACCCAAGTAGTTGGGTTTTGTAAGTGTCGCTCTCTAATAAAGAAGCGTTCTTTGAACAAGATTACATAAGACAGATAAGTAGTAGTACAAGAAGCAGGTGGAGAAATCCACTTGGGTATACGAACCGTTAGATT
>CACZVX010000036.1 GCA_902784755.1 uncultured Prevotellaceae bacterium | reverse complement strand
AGCCAAACCCTGGGACAATGGCCGTCTCAAAGTATCCGACAACCATCGTTATCTCATCCATGAGAATGGCACGCCTTTCTTCTGGTTGGGCAACACCGCGTGGCTGATTTCCGAACGCCTCACCCGCGACGATGTTGAATTCTATCTCACCAAAGAGCGCGAGGCTGGCTACAACGTGGAACAAATCCAGGTGCTGAATGCCATCCCCACCTTCAACATCTATGGCATGCAGGCCAACGACGAGAGTTTCGACATGCAGAAATTCTCCCGGAAAGACCAGTACGGCTACTGGGAGCACCTCGACTACATCGTGGACTTCGCCGCCTCGCAGGGCATCTATATCGCCATGGACTGCATCTGGGGGTCGCAGATTAATAAGATGACGACCGAAAAGGCTGCGAAATATGGAAAATTCCTCGGCGAACGCTATAAGAACAAGCCCAACATCATCTGGATGATTGGAGGCGATATCCTCGGCGACAAGGGCACAGCCTCTTGGGATGCACTGGCACGGGCCATCCGCAAGGCCGATCCCAACCACGTGATGACCTTCCATCCCCGTGGACGTACTACCTCAGCCCGTTGGTTTGCCGATCGTGAATGGATGGATTTCCACATGTTCCAGAGCGGACACCGCCGCTACGGCCAGCGCAATGGCGACGGAGACTACACCATTAAGGACAACACCGAAGAAGACAACTGGCGCTATGTGGACCTCACGTGGGAGGGCAATGAGGTGAAACCCGTCATAGACGGTGAACCTTCCTACGAGGACATCCCACAGGGACTCCACGATTTCTCTGCTCCTTCGGTGCCGAGAAACCCTGGTGGGATGCCATGAAAGATCCTGGCTATAACCAGATGAAATATCTGAAATGGCTCATCCTCGCCTTCCCCTTTGAAGAACGCATCGCAGACCAGAGCGTTATTGCTGGACAAAACGGTGAGCGTTACGACCGCAACATTGCCACTCGCGGCAACGACTATCTGCTAGTCTATAACTATAGCGGCAAACCCATGCAACTCGATCTTTCAAAGATCAGCGGTACCAAGAAGAATGTGTGGGTGATGAATCCTTCTGATGGAACCCTGAAATACCTCGGTGAATTTGACTCAAAGGTGACGGAGTTTGCCAACGACGGTGCCTATCTCCGTGGCTCTGACCGCGTCTTCATCGCTGTAGATGCACAGAAGAACTATCTTGAAAAAACTGCCACCGCCTTAACACCAAGAGAATAATGAAAAAGCTATCACTAGTCATATTTGTTGCGCTGGTCTCCCTTGTTCAACTAGAAGCCAAGGTCAGTGTAACCAATCTGCGCACAGAGCGCCTGGAAAACCCGATGAGCCTCGATACGCCCACCCCACGTCTAGGTTGGCAGATTGAGTCTGATAAACAAAATGTATTGCAGACGGCCTATCACCTCATCGTGTCGTCATCACGCGAAAAAGCTGAAGCCCTTGAGGGTGATATCCGCGACCGTAAGGAACAGAGTGCTCAATCGCAATGGGTGGAACTTGGCGACGGCAAGGCCCTTCGCAGCAACACCCGCTGCTATTGGCGTGTGAAGATAACGACCAATCAAGGTGAAACCGAATGGAGCGACGTGGCCATGTTCAACATCGGACTGCTTAACGAAAGTGATTGGGGAGGTGATTGGATAGGCATGGATCACGCCAATGCCTGGGATAAGGAGGACGAACATTCCCAGCTTTCCGCCCGTTATCTCCGCACCACTTTCGGCGTGGAGTCAAAGCCTGTTCGCCAGGCCACGCTCTATGTGAGTGGTTTGGGCATGTATGAGGCTTATATCAACGGTCAGAAGATAGGTGATGAGGTGCTGGCTCCAGCCCCCACCGATTACCGTAAGACCATTCTCTATAATGCCTACGACGTGAAGAATCTTGCTGAGAAGAATTGTCTTGCCGTCGTACTTGGCAATGGCCGTTACTACACGATGCAGCAGAAGAAGAAACCCTATAAGATTACTAATTTTGGCTATCCCAAACTGCGTCTGAATCTGATTATCGAATATACCGATGGAACCCGTAAGGTTATTTCTTCGTCAGAAAAATGGACCATCAATGCCGATGGTGCCATCCGTTCCAACAACGAATACGATGGAGAAATCTATGACGCCACCAAGAATCTGACCAACTGGACATCACCCGACTACGATGATTCCAAATGGCTGAAGGCTGAACGCGTGGCCATTCCTTTAGGTACACTTCGCGGTGCCATGAGTCCGAACATGAAAGTGGTGAAAACGCTGCAGCCGAAATCGGTGACAAAGAACGGTGATGCCTTCATCGTGGACTTCGGACAGAATATGGCTGGTTGGCTGAAGATTCGTCTCAAAGGAACGAAATCGGGCGATGTCATCAACATCCGTTATGCAGAGAAACTCGACTCCGCAGGAAATCTCTGGCGCGAGAATTTCCGCCATGCCAACAGCACCGACACCTATATCGCCAACGGCCAGGAAAACAACCTTTGGTGGCATCCCACCTTCGTCTATCACGGAGGCCGTTATGCTGAAATTACAGGTCTGCGAAACCGTCCAGTTCTCGAAGATTTTATCGTCGAGGTCGTCTCCGACGCCCTTGCCACTACAGGCTCTTTCGAAACCTCCGATCCCATTCTGCAGCAGATTTTCCACAATGCCTATTGGGGCGTTTTGTCCAACTATAAAGGATTCCCTGTGGATTGTCCGCAGCGTGATGAGCGTCAGCCATGGCTTGGCGACCGCACCCGTGGATGTTTCGGTGAAGCATTCCTCTTTGACAACAATACGCTTTACGCCAAATGGGTGCGCGACATCACCGAGGCACAGCGTGAAGACGGCTGCATCCCCGATGTGGCTCCTGCTTTCTGGAACTACTATTCCGACAACGTGACTTGGCCTGCTGCCCTGCCGATGGCTCTCGATATGATGATTCGCCAGTACGGCGACGACAAGCCCATGCGCAAGTTCTATCCCAATGTGAAGCGTTGGCTCGAACACCTGAAATACCAGTATCAGCAAGACGGACTGATGCCTCGCGACAAATATGCTGACTGGTGTGTTCCCCCTGAAAGGGAGGAACTTATCCACAGCCAGGATCCCGCACGTGTCACCGATGGCACGCTCATCGCCACCGCTTATTATTATAAGATTAATAGGATGATGGCCGACTTTGCCCGTATGCAGGGATTCCAGGCTGATGCGAAGTATTTCGACGATGAAGCCGCGCTGTCCAAGGATGCCTTCAACCGCAAATTCCTCCACGTGAAGAAAGGCACGACCACCGTTCCTGGTCATATCCTCTATCCCGACAGCACCTTCTACAGTAACAATACTGTGACCGCTAACCTGCTGCCGTTGACCTTCGGTATGATTGAAGACGACTATGTGAAGCAGGAAGTGCAGAAAAACATTGTGAAGAATATCATGACCGATAATGGTGGACATGTGTCATGTGGCGTCATCGGCATCAGCTGGTTGATGCACGGTCTGACGGATATGGGACGTTCCGATATTGCCTGGCACTTGGCTACCAGTAGCAGCTATCCTTCATGGGGCTACATGGCAAAGAAGGGTGCCACTACCACGTGGGAACTCTGGAATGGTGATACGGCTTCTCCAAAAATGAACAGCGGCAACCACGTGATGCTGCTTGGCGACCTTGTCAGTTGGCTCTTTGAGGATGCTGCAGGTATTCAGAGTGCCGACGGTTTCCGTCATATCACCTTGAAACCCGACTTCACCGTGCCCGAAATGGACAACATCCGTGCTTCTTATCAAAGCATCTATGGTCCTGTTGTGAGCCAGTGGAAGAAGGAGCAGAATCAGCTGCTGTGGCATGTGGAAATACCTGCCAACACCGAAGCTACCATTTATCTCCCCGATGGAACGACGAAAAAGCTCGGCAGCGGCAGCTATGACCTCAAGGCTTCTCTTCTCAAGCGCATTGCCGCTATTCCCGAGAATGCTGCCAAGACTGTCAATCCCGCTTCCACAAGCATCGTTGCCGATGAGTTCCTTTACACAAAGGCTGATTTCCCCCAGTGTCATTCCGCCTCGATTGTAGAAACCAGGAAGGGTGACCTCGTAGCCACTTATTTCGGTGGAACAGGGGAGCGTAATCCTGATGTTTGCATATGGGTGAGCCGTAAGCCTAAAGGCGCCAAGGAATGGACGGCTCCTCAGATGGTGGCTGATGGTGTAGAACTGAAGCCCATCAAACCCAATCCTCAGGGAAAAGTCAGTCTGGTAACCACGAGTCAGAAGCCCGCTTTCGGTGGAAAGTTTGTTCCTCTGCCAGAATGGGCTTCCTGGAGAACCAACCGTGGTGAGGCTGCTGTCGGCAACAACTACCGCGAGGCTTGTTGGAATCCCGTGCTCTTTGAGACCCCCAGCGGTGAACTTCAGCTCTATTTCAAGATAGGTCCCAACGTGGCAGAATGGAAAGGATGGATTTGCCGTTCTAAGGATGGCGGTAAGACCTGGAGCCGTCGTGAACCCCTTCCCGATGATATCTACGGTCCTATCAAGAACAAACCCGTGGTGAGTAAGGGCCGTCTCATTTCTCCAACTTCTGACGAACGCGATGGTTGGAAACTCTATTTCGAATACTCCGATGACATGGGCAAGACGTGGAAACGCTCTCCGTTTGTGGAGGCAGATCCTGGAATTCGCGCTATCCAGCCTTCCATCATCTTCCTTCCTGATGGCCGTCTACAAGCCGTTTGCCGCACCCGCAGCCGTCATATCGGCGTTACCTATAGTAGCGATAATGGCGAAACCTGGAGCAAACTGCAGTTGATTGAGACGCCGAACAATAATTCCGGACTCGATGCCGTTACTCTAAAAGACGGTACTTTTGCTCTCATCTGCAACCACTGGCCTATCGAACCCGACAAGGAAAAGGGTGCACGTACGCCCTTGGCGCTGATGAAATCGAAGGATGGTATTCATTGGGAGCATTGGATGACGCTAGAGGATTCGCCCATCAATCAGTATAGTTATCCTTCCATTATCCAGTCAAAGGATGGCCACATTCACGTAGTTTACACTTGGCGTCGTCAGCGCGTTAAGCATGTAGAGGTAACTCCTTAAAAGTAGATATGGCTTGGATGAAGAACGAAGTTAATAGGATTGTTGAACAAAGTTAATAGGATTGTTGAACAAAGTTAATAGGATTGTTGAACAAAGTTAATAGGATTGTTCATCAAAATCATTGATTTTGTTCTGCAAAAATATAATAAACGAAACGAAAGATATGCGCAGAAGAATTGTAACGATGATTTGCTTGCTGGCAATGGCTGTCAGCGGGAGCTTTGCCGCACACTCCGTTGCTGGTCTGTTTCCGTTGGAAGGCAGCGGTCGTGTGATTTATAATTTCAACCAGGGATGGCGTTTCTATCGCGGTGACGTGCAAGGAGCAGAAGCCTTGAACTTCGACGACCGCCAGTGGGAAGTGGTTTGCGCTCCCCATACAGCCATGCTCGTACCCAATGAAGCCAGCGGTTGCCGCAACTATCAGGGCGTCGTTTGGTACCGGAAACATTTCACCGTGCCCGCTGACATGAAGGGGAAAAACGTGACTGTTTACTTCGAAGCCATCATGGGTAAGCAGAACATCTACGTGAATGGTAAGTTGGTGAAGGAAAACAAAGGCGGATATCTGCCCATCATCGTGAATCTTTCGGAGGCAGATGTCAAGGCTGGCGATGACTGTCTGATAGCCGTGATGGCTGACAATAGCGACGACAAGACCTATCCTCCCGGCAAGAAACAGACCGCTCTCGACTTCGCCTATCATGGCGGCATGTATCGCGACGTGTGGTTGATTGGCAAGAGTCCCATTGCTATTACCGATCCCAACGAGATGAATCAGGTAGCAGGTGGTGGCATCTTCCTTCATTATGACAATATCAGCGAGAAGAGCGCAGAGGTATTTATTAATGTAAATGTAAAAAGAGACTCTCCCCTCACCCTCCCTATGAGGGAGGGAGCGATTACTGCTGAGGTGGTGGCTAAGATTAAGACGGCAGAGGGTAAACTGCTGAAAACACTGAAGCAGAAAATAAGTCTCAAGAATGGTGAAGATAAAACCGCACTCCTGAGCACAACGCTCAAGAATCCTCACCTATGGAGTCCCGAAGACCCCTATTTGTATCCCATCGAAATAACGGTGACATCAGGGGGGAAAAGTGACGGAGGAATTATTAAGAGCGGTATCCGCAAGGCTGAATTCCGCGGCAAGGACGGATTCTGGCTCAACGGCAAACCTTACGGCCAACTCATTGGCGGCAATCGCCATCAGGATTTTGCCCTCGTGGGGAATGCGATGCCCAACTCCCAGCAATGGCGCGATGCCAAACGACTGAAGGATGCAGGTATGAACATTATCCGTGCTGCCCACTATCCGCAGGATCCTTCGTTTATGGATGCACTCGACGAACTGGGCATCTTCATCATCGTTCCTACGCCCGGTTGGCAATATTGGAACAAAGACGAATACTGGGCAGAACTGGTGCACGAGAATACCCGTCAGATTATCCGCCGCGACCGTAACCATCCGTCGGTACTGATGTGGGAACCCATTCTCAACGAGACCCGCTATCCCGAGGATTTCGCCTTGAAAGCCCTGCAGATTACGCGTGAAGAGTTCCCTTATCCCGGTCGTCCCGTAGCGGCTGCCGATATGAATTCCGCAGGCGTAAAGGACAATTACGATGTGCTTTACGGATGGCCTGATGATGTCACAGGACCCGTGACCACGGGTTCTCAACAGCCTACGATTACCTTTAAGCCGCAAACAGAACCGCTTCCCGACAAATGTATCTTCACGCGTGAGTTTGGTGAAATGGTTGATGACTGGTATGCCCACAACTGTCTGAACCGTGCTGCCCGCGGATGGGGTGAAAAGCCCATGCTCACCGCAGCTCTTTCCCTTGCGGATACCTACGGAACCATGCGCCATGGACAGCGGCAGTTTATTGGCGGTTGCCAGTGGCACCCCTTCGATCATCAGCGTGGTTATCATCCCGATCCCTATTTCGGTGGCATCTACGATGCGTTCCGCCAGAAGAAATACGCCTTCGAAATGTTTAAGTCGCAGATTCCTGCAGACAAATCTCTCTCCTCCAACAAAGCCCCTTCGGTATTCATCGCCCACGAAATGACTCCTTTCTCCGATCAGGATGTGGTGGTCTTCTCCAATTGCGACAGCGTGCGACTCTCTTTCCTGGAAGGTGACCGCCAGATGACGCTTCCCGTGGTGCACGATCCTAACGGACTGCCTTCTGCACCTGTTGTATTCCCCCACTTCTGGGATTTCTGGGAAGCTCGCGAATACAGCTACAAGAAACGAGATTGGCAGCATGTGTCCTTATTGGCAGAAGGCATTATCGACGGTAAAGTGGTGGTGACAGAAAAGAAGATGCCTTCGCGCCGTTCCACAAAGATTCGTCTTTATGCCGATGAAATGGGCAAACAACTCGTTGCCGACGGTTCCGACTTTATCGTTGTTGTTGCCGAGATTACCGATGACAATGGCAATGTCCGCCGTCTGGCCAAAGACCAGATTGTGTTCTCCATCGAAGGTGAAGGCCGCATCATTGGCGATGCTTCCATTGCCGCTAATCCAAGAGCCGTAGAATGGGGTTCGGCACCTGTGCTTATCCAGAGCACCAACAAAGCCGGTAAGATTACCATCATCGCCCGTTCACAATGGCCTGGCACCTATGCCCCTGCTGCCGATACCCTCACCATCGAGAGCATCCCCTACGAAGGCAGACAATGCTATAAGGAAGTGCCCGCAAAGAATTCTAACATTTCCGGAAATCCCCGATTATCCGAAAGTTCCTCTCAGCCTACAATGACCGAAGAGGAAAAGCGTCGCACCCTCCTCGAAGTAGAGCAGCAGCAAAAAGACTTCGGCGTAAAATAGAAACCATTATCTATCCACCTTACTCCCCTCCTTTTGAAAGAGGGGTAGGGGAGGTTGGTAGCGAAGATTTTAGGAACTACACAAAGAACACGCTTTCACACAGAAAGCGTGTTCTTTGTGTAAGGGGGAAAAGGCCGAAATTGGATTTCTAAATGTTTATTTCAAGAAGGGATTGACGGTTTTGTCGGGTCCTAAGTAGAAACCAGTCTGGGTGGGCTGGTTGTAGGCGGTGTTCTGATGGGCCACACTGAGACGGTAGGGAATGTCTTCCTCCAGACAGTTCATGCGGTAGTCGGTGGGAATGGGGGTGACATAGAGACGGAGCTCGGTGCTCTCACGGTCGCGGGTGAGCACTTCTTCACGCCAGTCGCCCAAGATGTCGGCACAAAGACAAGGATTTGACTTGCTGCCGTTGTTGAACTGAGTGCCTTCGAAACGGGTGACCATTTGCATGCGGCCTGTCAGCCAGTCGTATTTGGAAACGGCTTCGTGGTCGAGCATCTCACGGAGCAGATCACCGTCCCACCAGATGCCGAAGTTGGTGGGGATGCGGGCACCGCGCACGCGGAGGGCATTGTCGTCGCCGGGATCTTCGGTATTATTATCAGCGTTCTTGGGGGTGACGAGCTCACCTTTGATGTTGCGGATGCCGCCACTCTCGCTGCTCCACATCTCGAGTCCCGGATTGGTGGGGTCGATGTCGGCAGCCATGCAGCGGCCTACGTCTTCCTTACTCTTGATCTGGAAGATGACTTCACCGGTAAGGGCATCGCGGAAGTCGCTACCATCGCGGCGGTTCTCGTGGCAGTCCCACACCTGAAGGCGGGTGGTAGTGGGGTCGAAAGCGGTGAGATGCATGGCATCGCCGTGACCGAAGCCGGTGTTGTAGAGTCCGCGTCCGTCGTTGTCAACGGCCATGGCACCATAGGTAATCTCGTCGCATCCGTCGCCATCTACATCAGCAACGCGTAGGTTGTGGTTGCCTTGTCCGGCATAGGAGGCCCACTGAGGCTCACGGGTGTCGAAGGTCCAGCGGTTTTTCAGCTGTCGGCCGTCCCAGTCCCAGGCTGCGATGACGGTACGCGTGTAATAGCCGCGACAGAAGATGCCGCTGGCATGGACACCGTCGAGATAGCCCACGGCAGCGAGATAGCGCTCGGAACGGTTGGCATGGTCGTCACCCCAGGCTTCCATCTCTCCGCGTTCGGGGATATAGTTGGCGGTAGCCATAGCGGCTCCGGTGAGTCCGTTGAAGACGGTGATGTATTCGGGACCGTCCATGATGCGCCCGGTCTTGTTGTCATCGTTGGCATTGAGGTAGCTGCGACGGCGGTTGTGAATCTCGGTGCGTGTGAGGGTGGGAGGGAGCGTTTTCTCGATTTCGGCCCATTCCTGCTGACGGCGGCGGGCATCCTCACGGTCCTGCTGTATTTTGCGGAGATAGGCTTCAGGATCGGCCTTGATGGCTGCGATGCCATAGCGCCAGTCGGCATGGGGGTCGCCGATGACTTTGCCTTGTCCGTCAACGGTACCGTCGGCGGTCTTCATCATGAGTTCAGCGCATCCGTCGCCATCGAAGTCGAAGACCATGAACTGTTCGAAATGAGCACCACTACGAATGTTCTGTCCGAGGTCGATGCGCCAAAGGCGGGTTCCGTCAAGACGGTAGCAGTCGATGTAGGTGTTGCCAGTGAAACCCGCGAACATATTGTCCTTGCCGTTGGTGGGGTCCCACTTGAGGAAGATTTCATACTGTCCGTCGCCATCCACATCGCCTATGCTGGCATCGCTTGCGATGAAGGAATAGCGGAAGCCGTCGGGTGAAACGCCATCGGCAGGTTTTTGGATGGGAATGGGCAGATAGCCGTCGGGTGCTCCGGCAGCGAGGGTATAGGTGCCGTTGACCTTGCCTCCACGCACTTCATAGGTGGCAGCAGAGGACGACGGTTGTTCGTCGATGAAGAAGGTGCCTCCCTTCTTGAGGGGCTTGCGGGTGAGTTTGACACCATCGCGATAGACCTGGAAAGCCTCTCCGACAGCATCGGAACTGAGGGTGCGCCAGCTGATGATGACCTTGCCGCCATTGCGCACGGCCACCACTCCGCGGTTGAGGCGTTCGGTCTTCAGCTTTGAACGGTCGTAACGGGGCTGTGCCCAAAGAGTAGCTACGGCCATGAGGGTGAGGGCCTCAAGCAGTATTATTCTTTTCATTTGCTTATGAATAAATTAGGTTTTAAGACGAAGATTCTTGTTCGATGGTGTAAAGATAGGAAAAATAATTTTTTTGTAACAAGTAAAAATATCCAATAATCAGTAAAAAATGTACGGTGGAGGTAAATTAGGGAAAAAAAGTACAATTATTGTTTAAATCCGTACAAAATTACTCAATCGTGGAGACAAATAATGTTTACTTTTGCGACATAACAATTATTAACTATAAACTAACAACTAATTGTAAAACTGTATGAAACAAATTCATCTGAGAGACAGACTGTTGTCAGGCACAAATGTGCTTCGGCAACTTATGTTCCTGTTTATGGTGGTGCTCTGCACCTCCAGTGCGATGGCCCAGAAGAAGGTCACGGGAACGATTGTGGATGCTGCTGGTGAACCCATTATAGGTGCCAGCGTGATGGTGAAGGGTACATCGAATGGTGCGGTGACGGACTTCGATGGTAACTTTACTATTAATAATGTACCTGAAGACGCCACGCTGGTATTCTCGTATGTGGGCTACCGCACCCAGAACCTTTCGGCAAGGGGAAAGAGCAATTTCCAGATCTCCCTGGAAGAAGACAAGCAGTTGCTTGACGAAGTAGTGGTGGTAGGTTACGGTGTGCAGCGCAAGAGTGATGTGACCGGTGCTCTTACTCGTGTAGGCGAAAAAGAACTGAACTCTAAGCCGGTAAACAATGCTTTCGAAGCGCTGCAAGGTAAGGCTGCAGGTGTGGACATCACCACCAGTGAGCGTCCAGGTACCGTAGGTAGCATTGCCATTCGTGGTCAGCGCTCCATTTCTGCAGGTCAGGGCCCGCTCTACGTGGTTGACGGTGTACCCCTCCAGTCAGGCGGTATCGAGGCTCTGAATCCTCGTGACATTGAAAGTATCGATATTCTTAAGGATGCTTCTTCTACTGCTATTTATGGTAGCCGTGGCGCAAACGGTGTCGTACTCGTTACAACCAAGCGCGGACAGGAAGGTAAGTTGCAACTGAGCTACAACGGATCTCTTACTTTCGAGAAAATCGTAGACAAGAGTCCTGCTATGAATGCCAGTGACTATATCACATGGCGCCGTTGGGCATACTACAACCAGAGTCCTGACAAATATACTCCTGGAGATCAGCCTACACAGGAGCAGGATAAGAACTTCTTCGGAGGTGATGACACTGCATTGGCCAATGTGATGAAAGGTTGGGCCGGTGGCTCATGGGACGGCTCTAAGGTAACAGATACTGACTGGACGGACATCGTTACTCAGACAGGTCTTACTCAAGAGCACACAATCAGTGCCCGTGGTGGTACGAAGAATGTCGCAGGATTTGTATCTTTCGGTTATCTGCGTAATGAGGGAACTCAGAAGGGTCAGACCTATGAGCGCTATAATTTCTCTGCTTCTGCAGATATTCAGGGTACCAAGTGGTTCAAGACCGGTGGCTCTTTCAATGCTTCTTATGGTATTCAGCAGTATGGTTACTCCAAGGCTTACGGCACCAGTTCCGGTCCTACCGATCTTTATGGTGCAGCCAAGGCTATCCTGCGCTATACACTTCCTTACGATGAGAATGGTGATATCATTACTCAGCCTGGTGGATCAACAACGAACACCTATTCTATCATTGATGAGTGGACAAAGTCTACAGATGAGCGAAAGAGTTTCCGTCTGTTGGGTAGTTTCTATGCTCAGATAGACTTCGGACAGATCTATGAGCCTCTTCAGGGACTGATGTGGAAGACTCAGTTTGGTCCTGAGTTCCGCTACTATCGTAATGGTAATTTCCTCGACAGCAGTTCTATCAGCCGTGCCGGTGGTAACAACACCGTTAGTCGTGGTGATGGTCAGCAGTTGGCATGGACACTCGATAACATGTTAATCTACAACAAGTCATTTGGAGATCACACAGTTGGCTTAACATTGTTGCAGAGTGCCTCTAAGAGTGAAACCGAGACCAGCAGCATCAGTGAGCAGAAGATTCCGATGCCTTCATTCCTTTGGAACAATATGGGTGCAGTTGATGTAACGGATCCTCAGTATCAGGTGGGTATCGGTTCTGGTCTTACTGGCAATCAGCTGTCTTCTTACATGGCACGCGTAAACTACTCGTTCATGGACCGCTACCTCCTCACGGCATCAGCACGTTGGGATGGTGCCTCCGTACTTGCAAAAGGAAAGAAATGGGACTTCTTCCCTTCTATGGCTCTCGGATGGCGCATGGAACAGGAGGAATTCCTGAAGGACGTCAATTGGCTTGATCAGTTGAAACTCCGCCTCGGTGTCGGTGTGACTGGTAATGCTGCAGTAGGTCCTTATGGAACTCTTGGTGTAATCAGTTCTTATTGGATGCCATTCAGTACAGGTAACAGTCAGATTCTCGTCACCAATGAGCCTTACTATTCTTCAGGTGCAAACCAGATGCCTAACAAGAATCTCGGTTGGGAGAAGACCACTCAGTGGAACTTGGGTATCGACTTCAGCTTCCTGAAAGGCCGTGTCGGTGGTACCATCGATCTGTACACTTCACGTACCAAAGACTTGATTCTTGATATGACCATTCCTTCACTCTCTGGATATCCTTCAATGAAGACCAATGTCGGTCAGACTAAGAACAAGGGTATAGAGGTGACATTGAATACAATTCCCGTGCTAACCAATGACTTCACATGGAGCTCGAATCTGAACTTTGCATGGCAGAAGGATGAGATCGTTGAACTGGCTAACGGCAAGGTAGATGATATCAACAATGCTTGGTTTATTGGTGAGTCAATAGCAGTACATTATGGTTATGAGGCTAATGGCTTGTGGCAGGAGAGTGATGCTGCCGAGATGGCTAAGTTCAATGAGAACGGTGAGAAGTTCACCCCAGGTAGTGTTCGTCCCGTTGATCAGAACGGTGACTATAAGATCAATGCTGACGACCGTGTGATTATCGGTAACCGTAATCCTCGTCTGACAGCAGGTTGGTCAAACAGCATCAGTTGGAAGGGCTTCGAACTCACACTCGACTTGCAGGGCCGCTTCGGCTATACTGTAAGCACTGGCGGTGAAGGCCAGCTTGGTATGTACCAGCAGCGTGAGATCAGTTACTGGACTCCTAACAACACTGGTGCCGATTGGCAGAAGCCTGTTTACAGCCAGGCTGGAGGTGATCCCTATGCAGGTCTGCTCGGATTCAAGGATGCATCGTTCATCAAGATCCGTAACCTTTCTCTCGGTTATAATTTCGACAAGAGGTTGCTCAGCCATATCGGTATCAATGGTTTGAAACTGTATGTGCAGGGCAAGAACCTCGGTATGCTCTATTCTTCTATCGATTTCATGGATCTCGATACTGGCCGCACCTACTTTAACCGTGGTGTAACCATAGGTGTTCAGGTTGATTTCTAATCATTGGGTAATAACATTAAGACAAAACGAATATGAAATATTTCAATAGCAAAATAGTTTGCGGTGTATTGTCGATGCTCACCCTTTTGGGTACGACTTCCTGTGGCGATGACTTCCTGGAGGAAGAGGCTGGCCACAAGTATACAGATGCACTGCTCGAGACACAGGATGGAGCCTTGGCTATGGCTGCAGGACTCTATGCAAATATACGTTGGCACTTCGGTTATGAGTGGGCCTATGGTATCACGCTCTATGGATGTGATGAGTTTACCAACGGTGCAGACCTTACTTCTGAACCTTGGAACACCTACGACAACCGTCTGAATCCTCTGGATTGTACTACTGCCTTGGGTGCAGCTAACAAGAACTGCCCCGCTGTATCAGGACTCTGGGATCAGATGTACTACGGAATCTCTACTGCCAACCTGATTATCAGCAAGGCTGACAATGTTACCAATGAAGATGCCCGTAACAAGGCTCTTGGTGAGGCTCACTTCCTGCGTGGATACAATTACTACCGTCTGTTCTGTCAGTATGGTGCTGTGACTCTGGAGACTGAACCTGCCAACGGAACTGTCAAAAAGAACTACACACGTGCCACTGAGGAGGAAACTCTGAATCTGATTATTGAAGATTTTGAGGCTGCCTATAATTTGCTGCCAACCAAGAAATGGCGTGGTAACGGTACATGGACAAAGTACACGGCTGCTCATTTCCTGGCAAAGGCTCTGCTTTACCGTCAGTCTGAGCGTTGTGCTTCCTGGGCTTCCAAGTACGAGAAGAATGCCGATCTTAATCGCGTGATTTCTCTCTGTGACGAAGTGATCGCTGCCTGCCCATTGGCTTCCGATTACTGGGATCTCTATGCAAAGTGGACGGGTGTTGACTGCCCCAACGAGGGACTCGACGAAATCCTGATGGCTGCTGAGCATAACATGGATAATACTACTCAGGGACGTTTCGGTAACCGTACCTATAACTACTTCGACCCTCAGTTCTCCAATTTCTCGGGTGGCTGGGTACAGCGTGGTCAGTACATCGGTGGTATGGACTTCCAGCGCTGCCGTCCTACAGAGTACACTTACTCGGTATTCGACAATGTGAACGATGCCCGTATGTGGAAGACCTTCAAGACTGTCTATGGTCTGAACAATATTACCAAGTTTAGAAAAGAAAAAGATAAGGACGGAAAGGATATAAGTGTGTACGACCGTGAACTCGTGGCTTCTCAGAACGGAATCACTGTTGAGCAGGTTCCCAACTTGGGCGACGAAGGTATTATCTTCATCCTCAACAAGAAGAGCGACACCCGTTTCGACGGTAATCCCTACGGAACCTTCGGACGTGGCGGCGATGTTCACAGCTTCGTTAATCCGCTCACCAACAAGTGGGTGCCCAACGCCTTCGTGGCCTTCCAGGATGGCAAGTATGTGCTGAACACCTATACAGGTAACCCATCTACCTCAAACGTCTTCTGCGGCATCAACAAGACCGCCGACGGTAGCCGTACCGGTGAGAAGGGCGACGCCCACCGCGACGTCATCATGGCCCGCACAGGTGAGACCTATCTTGTAAAGGCTGAGGCTCAGGTTCGTCTGGGCAAGTATCAGGAAGCTATTAGCACTGTTAACGTGCTTCGTGCCCGTGGTCAGTGGAAGAATGGTGAAGACCGCAGTTACTACACCGACGGCTCCATGGCATTCCTGAAGGCCGAAGGCGGTAAGGAAGACAACTCCACAGCAGCCTCCACATCTGTCAAGAAGAACAAGAACGAGGTGGGTGATGTGCTGAACAACACGCAGGCTTACTATGCTTCGATGACTCACACGAACACCTACTACCTCTCTACAGGTATTGATAAGACTACAGCTGCTTCTGATCTGCAGATCAAGAGTTATACCCAACTGCCGGAAGAGGATGAGGCTGTGCTGAGTAAAATTGGTGCCACAAGTGACTATGACCGTATGTTGAACTTCATCTTCAACGAGCGTACCCGTGAGTTGCTTGGTGAGTGGAACCGTTGGGACGAACTGGCTCGTACCGGCTTGCTCGTGAAGCGTGCTAAGGCTTTCAATCCTGAAGCCGCTCCCAATGTGCAGGATCGCCACATGTATCGTCCTATTCCTCAGAAGTTTATCGATACCCTTCAGAACGAGGATGGTTCTAACCTGAGCGATGCCGAGAAGAAGGCATGGCAGAACCCTGGATATTAAAGAGTTGTGAATTTTAGTTATATTTTTGTGGATATACTAATACATAGTGGTTAGTATAGTTAGTAGCAGTTTTTATAACGCGCGGCAGTTGTCGGGATGACAACTGCCGCTTTTTTTTATTTAACCCTTTAACCCATTAACCTTTTAACCTTTTAACCCTTTATCTTTTCTGATATTGTGAAGGCGACATACCGAAATACTGTTTAAAGCAACGGCTGAAATAGAGGGGATCGGAGAAACCGCACTGATAGGCTACCTCTGCCACCGTAATCATCTCTCCTTTGTGCAGAAGTTCGGCAGCATGGTTCATGCGCTGCTGACGGATATACTCCTTGGGAGAAACGCCTGTCACCTCCGACATCTTGCTGTAGAACTGCGTACGGCTGTAGCCTGTGGCATGGGCAAGATCGTCAACCACGAAGTCGGGATTCGAAAGATTGGCTTCAATCTTGGCATCCACAATCTTCCGGAAGTTACGGTCGCGCTCACTGGTTAGGAGTGAGGAGTTTTCTTTGGAATCTGAAATTTCAGATTTGGACCCTGCAGCTGGCCGTTGGGTGTAGATGGCACGCAACTTGTCGCGCTGCTGTATGAGGGAGAGACAGCGCGTCACCAGAACAGAGGGACTGAAGGGCTTGGGAAGATAGTCGTCGGCACCGAAACGGAGTCCCTGTAGCTGTTTCTCAATGCTGCTGATAGCTGTAAGCAGAATGAAAGGAATGTCGAAGAAGCGGTCGTCGGCACGCACTTTCTTCAGGAGTGTCAGACCGTCCATTCTTGGCATCTTGATGTCGCTGACAATCAAGTCGATGGTGTCTGCATCTTCCTGCTGGAGCCGTTCCAAGGCCTCCTGACCATCACCTGCCATATCGAGGAGGAAATAGGGTGACAGTTCGCTCTTGATATAAGCCAACACATCCTCGTCATCCTCTACAATCATCACCCTTCGCTGATTGAGCGGAATGGGCGGCATCTCCTTATAAGCGGTATTGGCATTCTGCTTTCCTGCCACTTCCTGTTCCTCCTGAGCCAAACTGGAATGATGGAGGAAATCTTCGGGCGCATAGACCTCCTCCGTGTCGGGTATCATCACGGTGAAGATGCTGCCGCCTTCGGGATTGTCATCGTAGCGGATTTCACCATGATGAGCCTCTACGAGTTGCTTTGTGAGATTAAGGCCGATGCCCAGACTCGAAGCCTCACGGTTAGGCGTTGTGAAACGCGTGAAGAGTTCCGATTGCTTGTCGTGAGGAACCCCGGGACCGGTATCTTCCACTCGTATCATAAGCTTGTCGTCGTGCTGTTTTAGTCTGACGGTCACATCTCCGCGTGAAGGCGTGTATTTCAGGGCGTTGCTGATGAGATTATAGAGAATCTTGTCCATCATGCTGCGGTCCACATTGAGCGTGTGCTGACGGGCAAAGGGAATGAACTGCAGACTGATCTGCTTGTTTTCGGCCACAACGCCAAAACCTTCCACGATTTCACGCACGAAACGCACGATATCAGTCTCCTGAAGTCTGAGGTCGAGCTTTCCGTTTTCCAGTTTGTCCACTTCCAGCAACTGATTCACGAGTCGCAGCATACGATCGGTGCTTCGCTGCATGTTGCTCATGGGCTGTTTCAGGGCGGCAGGCAAGTCCCCTGCCTTTCGCATTCGTTCCATGGAACCCTGAATGATGGTGAGCGGGGTGCGGAATTCATGACTTACGTTCATGAAGAAACGCTGTTTGAATTCGCTCATTCTGCGGTTGATGCGGATGCGGTCACGCAAACGGTAAGTAGCTATCAACAACCTTGCGATATACCAGATGATAGCTCCTCCTGCCAAGAGGTAGAGTATCCAAGCCCACCAAGTGTTCCACCAAGGCTGACGGATAACGACCACCATCTCGCTGATTTGTTCCGGATGGGAGGCCAGACGCACACGGAAGACATAGCGTCCGGGTTTGAGGTCTTTATAGATGGCCTCATTCTGACGGTTGGCGGGACTCCAGTCGCTGTCGAATCCCTTCAGCATGTATTCGTATTCCGTCTTATAAGGGAACTCAAAACTCAGATCCGAGAAACGGAAGATGAGGGAGTTCTGGCGGTGGTTGAGGGTGACGGAAATGCGTTCGTCGCCTTCTTTCGTTTCATAGTTGTAAGGTGTTCCATTTACCGAGATACTGGTAATCTGCGGATGATGGATGATGGTGGATGCATGGTGGGTAAGGGAATCGGGTTGGAAAATCACCAGACCATGTTTGGTACCGAAGAGAAGTCTTCCGTCAGACAACAGACAGGCGGAGTTCTCGCTATAGACTTCTCCCAGTTTGTGGGCAGAGAGATAATAGCTGGAAAGTTCCTTCGTCTTTTTCTCCATACACGTCAGACCGCGGTTCGTACCAATCCAGAGATTTCCCCAGTGGTCGGCAATGATGGTATTTGCCGTGTTGTCCGCCAGTCCCTGAGCGGAGGTGATTTGCTGGAACTGGAACGTTTCGGAGGTCTGCGGCTGGCAGAGATCCTTCAGGGGAGCATAATAAAGACCGCCACCGGCAGATGCCAACCAAATGGTGTCTTCATGTTCGAAGATGTCGCGAATCTCATAATAGCCCAGCGTACTGTTCTTTTTATGGTAATAACGATAGGCATTGGGATGGATTTCCCCACCGACAGGTGCCACGGAATCAGGATGGAAGACCACGAGACCGTTGGCACATCCAACAAAGATATAACCCGTATGCGACTGATGAAGAACGGTCACCGTACGCATGAAGGAGTTCTCCGTCAGCAGGCGGCGGAACTGATAACTGCCATCAGGTTGTGGGAGGGCGAGGCATAAAGCCCCCGTGTTAACGGCAATCCACACCCTTCCGCGAGTATCGCAGAGAATGTCGAAGACCTTTCCTGTGGCGAGGGAGGTGGTATCGCCAGGGATGTTCTGATAGAACTTTCCGTCCACGCTGATACCCTTATTGCGTGTTCCTATCCACAGGTGTCCCTGACGGTCTTTGCAAATGGCCAGCATATCGTCGCGCACCCCCATATCGAAAGAAGAAAAATGAGACCCCGATATTTCAAACGCTTCTCCCGTGAAGTTTCCTGCCCATAGTTTCCCATCATTGGTCTGTCTCACCATTCTGAAGAAATTGGAATAGGTGGGCGTGAGACCATCGTCAACAAACAGGCGTGAAATGCCTCGTGGCATGGTTGAAAGAATACTGATACCAATGTTTTCCTCTGAAAGCCAGATGTTTCCCGAACGGTCGTTCATAATGGCTTGGATATAATCCGTCTGAATGGGACTAATACCTTTCTCACGGGGAGAGAAATGCTGCAGTTGCTGGGAACTGGGGTCATAGATGAAAAAGCCGTTTCCCTTCGTGATGATCCACACATAGCCGTTCTGATCAGTGGTCACATTGATGGGATGGGTATCGCGCTTGTTGATGAGATTGGATCCCAATACAGAAAAGTGGTAGATGGCATCACGGCGTATGTCAAAATAGTGCAGCATGCCCTTGTTGTCGTTCATGTAATAGTTTCCGCTGTCATCAGAATAGACGGCTTCACCGCCCATCTCAATGGGAAAACGTTTCATTTCACCCGTTTCGGGAACCATTGTATAAGTAGCGGTGGAAGTGACGACCAACAGTTGTCCCTCGTAAGGGAGAAGTCCCGTCACCGGATTCCCTTTGATGATGGCCTGTGACGGATGCTGAAGGCGCTGTGCCTTTCCCTGGGCGTTCGCTGTGAAGAACTGTCCTTCAGTGGTGGTGATAAAGACCTGTCCGTTTAATTCCGTGAAATAAGCGATACCTTTTTCTATCACGGCTCTTAGTCCGGCAATGGCTTCTGGGGTTTTCACATAAAGGGCCTGATCCGTACCTATCCATACGTTCCCTTTACTGTCTTCATTGATAAACTGGATATTGTTGGATTTCAGACTGCCGTTTTCCTGATTGTATTCCGTAGCCTTCACCTTTCCGTTCTGATAATTCACTTCCAGACATCCTGTTCCTCCTCTATACCACAGCCAACTGTCTCCCGTGTGCGTGAAGGCACAGGCACTGTAGTTCTTTTCATTATGTCCGTCACCAGAGTAATCTATGAAACGGCGGCGGTTTGTGTCGTAGCAGCTGAAACGTTCTCCCTGCAGACGGATGAAGAGCAGACCGTTATAAGGATTCTGATGCAGCTCACGCAGTTTGTTGCTCAGCAGCAGGGCATTGTTTCCCTCCTCACTGTGACGGATCACTTCTACGAAATAGCCATCGTAGCGGATGAGACCGTTGTCAGTGGCCATCCACACAAAACCTTGGGGGTCTTGCGCCAGACTGATGATATAGTTGCTGGGCAGACCGTTGGTGGTATCAAGTTCGCGGTGTTTCAGTTCAACGGCTCCCAGTCTGGTTATACTTTGCAGCAGAAGTACAACGACCAGCAAGGCCATTCTATCATAATGGTTAGCATTCATTTTCAGAGTTAGATAGCAGATTTGGTGCAAAAGTACGAAAAAAAGTGAAGAGTGATGTGCACAATTGAATAAATTTTGTTTATTTACGGACGAAAATCCTTTTTGTTTGTCGTCCTTTTCTTTAAATTTGCAGAAAAATAGATTAAAATGAAAGGTCTTAAAAAACTATTTGTATCAACAGCATGCCTGTTTGTAGGACTGACTGCAGGTGCACAGTCCACGGAAACGATTTTCCTTTCGGGAAACGGTGACGGCAACAATCCGAAATGGGACTTCTTCTGTTCTGCAGGACAGAACAGCGGCAAGTGGCGGAAGATAGAAGTGCCTTCGTGTTGGGAATCACAAGGCTTCGGGGAATACACCTTCGGACGCTATTACCTCAAAAAGGGAGCGGTGCCCAGTGACGAATACGGCCTCTATCGCACTTCTTTTCAGATTCCTGCGAAATGGAACGACCGCAAGGTGAGCATTGTCTTCGAGGGCGTGATGACGGATGCGGAAGTGAAAGTTAACGGCACGTTGGCGGGTCCTATCCATCAGGGTGCTTTCTATTCGTTCACTTATGACATTACGCCACTGCTGAAATATGGGAAGAAGAACCAACTGGAAGTAAAAGTGTGGAAACAGTCAGCCAATAAAAGTGTGAATGAGGCAGAGCGTCGTGCTGACTGGTGGCTTTTTGGCGGTATCTTCCGTCCTGTATGGCTGAAAGCCGTTCCCCGTCAGCATATTGAACGGGTGGAAGTGGATGCGCGCATGGATGGACTGCTGAGGCTCCGGCTTCATACGCAACAACTTTCCAGTGGTAGTCGGTTGCAGATTTCCGTTGGCAACGACCAACAGACGGTTTCTTTGGAAACAGCAGACTGTCAGTTGGTGGAAACGCATTGGAACGGGGTCCGCCCATGGGATTCCGAACATCCTCATCTCTATCCTTTGCGCCTGCGTCTGCTCTCTTCCGACGGGAAAGTGGTTCATGAACATCAGGAGCGTATCGGCTTCCGCACCATTGAGTTCCGCGAAGGCGACGGCTTCTATCTGAATAACCGTAAACTGGTGGTGAAAGGCATCAACCGTCATTGCATCTGGCCTGAAACAGGACGCACACTTACGCGTCAGCAGTCGTTGCAGGATGCCCTGCTCATCAAGGAGATGAATATGAATGCTGTGCGTTCGCATTATTCCCCCGACCGTCATTTCCTCGACATCTGCGACTCTTTGGGCATCCTCTATCTCGATGAGTTCTGCGGATGGCATGGGCGCTATGACACGCCTACGGGTGACAAACTCTTGCAGGAACAGATGGCAACCGATCAGAATCATCCGTGCATTTTCGTCTGGGCCAATGGCAACGAAGGGGGATGGAACACGCAGTTGGATGCCCGTTTTGCGGAACTGGATTTGCAGCAGCGTCATGTCGTTCATCCCTGGCAGGACTGGAATGGTGTGGATGCCCATCATTATCCGGGTTATTACACCAGCACAGGACGTTTCATGAATGGCTTTAAGGTGTTTATGCCTACCGAGTTCCTGCATGCGCAATACGACCGTGGCGGAGGTGCCGGACTTGAGGATTACTGGCAGCAGTGGACTTCAGCCCCGAATTTTGCCGGTGGCTTTATCTGGAGTTTTTGCGATGAGGCGGTGGTAAGAACGAAGGACGAAATACGAAATACGAATGACGATACATTCCTTGATACGGATGGGCCCAATGGTCCTGACGGTGTGGTGGGACCTCATCGTGAACGGGAGGGTTCATTCTATACCATCCGCGATGTGTGGAGTCCCGTACAGATCAGTCCCCTTCGTATCACCCCCAGTTTCGATGGAAAGCTGCTTGTCAGCAATTATTTCCTTTTCAGTCGTCTGAGTGAATGTACGGCCCGTTATCAGGTCTATAAGGATACCATACTCCTTGACGAGGGGAAGGTTTCGCTTCCTGATATTGCTCCCGGCGAACGTGCTGCGGCTCATTTCCCGCTTCCTGCCCGTTTCTTTGAGGCCGATATCCTGAAGGTGGAAGTCTTTGGAGCTGATGGTGCCTGTCTCAACACTTGGACATGGCCCATTCCCACGGCTCATCAGTATTTTGTAAGTCATCAGCAACCGCCGTATTCAGGAACAGCCGCTGTTGAGGGAAATACGCTCTCGGCAAAGGATGTTACCGTGGAGTTTGAACAAGGTGCGGTAAAGGCCGTCCGCAAAAACGGAACGCTGATTCCTTTCACGGGAGGAGTTCCCGTAGGCGTAAAAGCCACTTTCCACTCTTCCTATACACACATGGATGGAACGGATGCTCTTCTGGTGGCAAAATATGAGGGTGGTCTTGATAGTATCGTCTGGCGCATGACGCCTGAGGGACGTTTGGGCATGCATGCCGTGATGGTCAATCGCAAGGGTGATTTCTACGACCGTCAGATTCATTTCCTCGGCCTTTCGTTCAATTATCCCGAAAGTGAGGTGAAAGGCATCCGCTGGATGGGAAGCGGACCTTATCGTGTGTGGAAAAACCGACTACGCGGACAGCAGTTCGGGCAGAAGGATTATAACAACACGGTGACGGGAGAGCAATACGACCATTTGGTCTATCCTGAGTTCAAGGGTTATCACGCCCGTCTCTATTGGGCTTCGCTGCAGAGCGATACGGCACCTTTCACGGTTTATAGTGAGACCGATGGCCTCTATCTGCGCCTTTTCACGCCAGAGGAACCCATTCAGCGCCGTGATGGCAAGAACACGATGCCTGCCTTCCCTGGGGGCGACATCTCTTTTCTCTTCGACATTCCGGGCATTCAATCGTTCCGCAGCATCTCCGAACAAGGTCCCCACAGTCAGCCTTCCTCCATCCGTCTCAATGCCGGCGATGAAGGTCTTCACCTGCGGCTGTGGTTTCAATTTTAGGGCGTGATCACGTTCTCCACCTTCAGATTCTGCACATCGTCGTAGAGAATGGCAGGACGTGAGTCGGGAGCCATCAGTTCCATCGTGATGTCA
>CACZVX010000035.1:6296-31135 GCA_902784755.1 uncultured Prevotellaceae bacterium | reverse complement strand
CTTCTTGACGAACAGCGAGAAGTGGATATCGTCAATTCTTTGCTGAACATCTACAAGCGTGAAGGCTATATGCCTGATGCCCGCAGTGGCAACTGCAATGGTCGCACACAAGGCGGTTCCAATGCTGAAGTGGTGATTGCAGATGCCTTTGTAAAGGGTCTGAAGGGCATTGACTATGAACTCGCTTTGGAGGCGATGATCAAAGATGCGGATGTTGATCCTGGTGCCGACCATGAGAAACATGGACGTGGTGGTCTTCAGGAATACAACACTTTAGGCTATATTCCTTATGGAATCGACCGTGCCGGTAACCGTACGGTGGAATATGCCTATGATGATTATTGCATAGCGCTCGTAGCAAAAGGACTAGGACGTGAAGACCTTTACGAACGGTTCATGAAACAGTCGGCCAACTGGAAGAATCTCTGGCGCTCCGATTATGAATGGGATGGCGTAAAGGGCTACATCATGCCAAGAGACAGGAATGGTGCCTGGCTCGACAGCGTGCCTTGGGGCCATTCCAAAGTTTACCATCCACGCATACCTTATACCCCCATCACGAAGGTGGCCCCCTGGTATTTGCCTTGGTGGAGCACATTCTTCTACGAGGCCCTTTCAGCAGAATATTCGCTGAGCATTCCCCACGATGTACCCGGGCTCATCGAGGCTTGCGGAGGAAAGGAAGCATTTCAGCGGAGGCTTGATCTCTTCTTTGAACGCAAACGTTACAATGTGGCCAATGAGCCCTCGTTCCTGACACCATGCCTTTATCACTGGTTGGGACGTCCTGATCTAACCAGCGATCGCGTGCGCCAAATCATTACAGATAATTACAACAACTCCCCCACGGGACTTCCAGGTAATGACGACAGTGGAGCAATGTCTTCATGGTTGGTTTTCCACATGATGGGACTCTACCCCAATGCTGGACAGGATTACTATCTGTTGCATGCTCCCTTGCTGAAAGAATATTCCATGCAGTTATGCAACGGCAAGACCCTCCATGCTACGGTTAAAGGAAAAGGAACCCATTTTGAGAAAGTGACTTTCAACGGAAAAGAGTTGAAAGACGCCCGTATCACCCATCAGCAACTGATGGCTGGTGGCGAACTGGCATTCTCTTGTAGTGATAAGAGAGAAAAGAGAAAGGATAAGAGTGAAACTATTACCTCTCAACCAACACACAACGCCCAACTTCCAACACCAAGCTTCCAGATATCATACACGCTAAACCGCCAGTTCCGTACTTGGCCCATCTCCTACGAATGGAAAGATGACACGCTGATGCTCACCTGTAAGGAAGCTCTGTACAAGATGACTCAGGAGACTGTGGATCATGCCACAGGATTCTGTTGGGATATCCCTGCCGACGGAACCGTCTATCAGCCTTCGGGAACCTTTGCCTTTATCTCAAAGGATGCTTTCAAAGAACTATTTTTTACAGAAGAGTTTACCTATGACGGCATCACATGGCGACAGCTGGATACCGATGGCAAGACCATCCACGTCAGGGCAGATATAGACCGCACAGAAATGTGGATTTCCACCGAATACCCCTTGCTTTTCGTAGTCAGGATGAAAGGCAATCCCCTGGGCATTGACTGGACGCTTACTCCCTTCCCCAAGCAGGATTAGGCTCTTTCCCCATCACAAAATGCAACTCGCCTCCTTTCATGATATCCTCATGGAGCAGGTAGTTGTGTGTATAAGGCTGGCCATTGAAGGTGGCACGCTGGATATAGATATTCTCAGAAGAAGCGTTTTCAGCAATGATCGTAAAGGCTTTGCCATTCTCAAGATTGATGGTCAGTTTCGGGAATACGGGAGAGCCTATCATATAATAAGGTGTGGCAGGACAAACGGGATAGAAGCCCATATAAGAAAATAGCAACCATGCCGACATCTGTCCGGCATCATCATTACCTGAAAGTCCTCCGGCATCATCGAGATATTCGGTATCGAGAATATGGCGCACATATTTCTGGGTTCTCCAAGGTTCTCCCGCATAATTGAACATATAAGCCACCTGATGGCAGGGTTCGTTCCCATGCCAGTAGCGGCCTTCAGTGAACATGGAGTCCAGTTTGGAAACGAATGATTCCTTTCCGCCCATGGCCTCTATCAAACCCTGGGGATTCTGCGGCACATACCACGTGTAATGACAGGGAGCACCCTCCGTGATGAACTTCTGCTTTTCAAACGGGCTTGTCTCATTCTGGAAACGTCCGTCAGCATAGCGTCCATCCACATATTCCGTTTGTGGATTCAGTACATTCCGCCAGTTCTCAGAACGTTTCATCAGCGCCTGGTAATCCTCCGTCTTTCCCAAGGCCTTTGCCATCTGGGCCACGCAGAAGTCATCGTAGGCATATTCCAAGGTGCGGCTCACCTGCTCATTGGTATGGAAAGCATCCCTCACCTCATCCTCCAGTGGAATATAACCATATTTCAGATAACTCTTCAAGGCCCGACGGCCCATGCCGTTCTTGTGGTGTCTCAAAGGCATTCTTGCGCATTGCCTCATAAGCTTTCTCCACATCGAAATTGCGGATACCTTTCACATAGGCATCAGCGAGCACCGAAACGCAATGGTCACCTATCATCGCTGCCGTATAATTATTCCAGCAAGGAAAGATAGGCAACCAGCGTCCCTGCTCATACATACGTACTAACGATTGCATCATCTCACCCGATTTTGTGGGAGAGATAATGTTGAGCAAGGGGTGAACAGCACGGTAGGTATCCCACATGGAGAAGTCCATATATTGTCTGTTAGAGGAGAGAGGAGAGTGGAAAGAGGATAGAGTATTGATTGCTCCGCTTCCAGCAAACTGGGGATAGCGGCCATCCACATCGTTGATTTCATGTGGCAGGAAGGAAGCACGATAAAATGCACCATAGAATTGATGCAAAAGCATCTCTCTCATTCCCGAACTACCTTCGCCTTCCCGTAGCCTTTCCTCTTTCCCCACAACCATCTTGGACAGATGCTGGAGCCAGGTCTCATTCAGTTGCATACGGACCTTCAGGAAATCCCAATGGGGAATCTCTGTCTGCAGGTTCTTCCAGGCACCTTCTGCATCGGTGAAGGACGAAGCAGACTTCACAATCAAGGGACGACCTTCGGGAACTTCGAAAGTGAGATAAGCGATACTGTCTGTTATTTGACTATCTACCAAACGGTCTTTCCACGTCAGTACATAATGGCCTGTGAAGCCTGCACTCTCTCCCCATCCCTGATAAATGCGATGAACAGGATTTGTGGCAAACAGGCGGTTATGGGCAGCATCCAGCGTGATGGTGGATTCCTTTTCATCACTATTGGGCACCAGCCTCAG
The DNA here is from genome assembly GCA_902784755.1 of uncultured Prevotellaceae bacterium. Taxonomy (GTDB): domain Bacteria; phylum Bacteroidota; class Bacteroidia; order Bacteroidales; family Bacteroidaceae; genus Prevotella. The sequence goes on along the minus strand of CACZVX010000035.1, from coordinate 27,797 downwards.
CGTTATTCTGCGGAAACCTTTCTGCGCACTCTGTACACGATCAGCCAATAAAGGATCAGCCTTTTCCTGATGAGTCAAAGGTGTGAAACGGAAAATGGCAGCACGACTTGTTGCTGTCATCTCAGCGCTCAAACCCGCATCTGGTAAAACAATGGCATAATAATCTGGACGCGAAATCTCCCGTTCGTGGTTCAAAACAAATCTCTCTTCTCTCTCCTCTCTCCTCTCTCCTCTAAATGCCATCAGCGTAAATGAGCCATAGTCCTGCGTGCATCCACCCACTATCCAATGACTGTTGCGGAAACCTTGAAACTCCGTATCTTTATAGTAATAAGGTGCTACACATTTCTTCTCCGTCCAACGCGTCTGTGGCGTCCAGAAGTTCATACCATTAGGCACCAACACAGCAGGTAATGTCTGTCCAAACTCTTCCGTTTTCTTACCAAAGAGTCCGGCGGTCTTGGTAATGCTCGGAGAGGTTCCCGTGAAGGTATTAATGCCCTGCAGGATGCTGTTCATCCGCTCTTTTTCAAGCCAATGCGCACACCTCTGCTTGATGTACTCCCAGTCATAGTAAGGAGGTTCGAAAGCAGGTTTGTTCTCGTAACAGAGAATCTCATTGTACTTCACTTCCTTTTCGTTATGCAGGAATTTTACGATAACATGTCCCTCAACATTACGATAAAAAATGATTTGCAGATTAGCTCCCATCGGCAGAATCTCGTCCATCAAATTGGGAACACCATCGAAGAAACCAATCAATGAAAGCAAATGATAGAGACAGGTGTCATGGCCAAAGCGTAAGGTGCAACCCACGCCCTGCCCTCCCGAAGGGAGGGTGCCTTGATTACTATTAACAGCAATCACACTATCAGCAGTTTCTACGATGTTTTGCCAAAGGGAGGCTGCACAACGGGCAGGAATATCGTGATTGAAAGGATCTATGCCGTTTACCAACCGCATACGGGTGTTGTTCATATCATATACCGCCCGGATTTCCTCCTCCGTAAACAAATCCCAGAAAGAATATTTCAGCGGAATGTCCTGCATGGAAGAAGCTAATGTATGGAGTTCTGAGAGAAGTTTATCCTGCTCTTTCTGCTTGGAAGGGTCTCTATATAGAGTCTTCGCCAATCGCTCACCCGTAACCTTGCATTTCACCACCGTATCACGTTCCACTTCCTCTTCTTCGGGTGATGTGTAGGCAATATAATACATATATTTCTGGTCGGTCTCCTCTGTGATATCCAAAGAAGGATTCAACTTCCGCAACTGCTCGCAGAAGGCATTCATGCTGGCAGCACATCGGGGGGAGGTACTCGAACGAGCTGATATCTTGAGGTCTTTCTGTTTGAAGATTTCTTTATACCGTTTAAACATCCTGGTGGCTATCTGCCGATGCTGCTCAGCACCCAGGGGCGTCAGTTTCCCCCCATTCCCACGGGCATTCTCCAATGCAGGCTGCAAACGACGCTTCACTTCCAGTCCGAAAGGCGTGAGATTACTCTCATCTGCAAACTGTTCCGCAATCCATTCATAACGGTTGTCTTTGGGCATCCAACGGGAACCATGACGGCCATAATGAGAAATGTAGAAAGGCTTATATCCTTTTGGCACAGGCGTGTATTTCACTTTCGGAGCCTGATAGGCGTAATACACACCCCCGTATTTCTCATATTGTGCTTGCGCGGTAAAGGGTACAAAAGTCATAACTAACATGGTGAGCCCCTTGATAAAGGAAGGCTTCAAGGCAGGATTGATTTTAAATGAACACAAAGACACAAAGACGCAAAGTTTAAAAGGTTATCGTTAGGGTTATCGCTATCGTTAAGGTTACCGTTTCAGAGGTTCGTATCTCCTCCGAAGTTGGGAACTGAGGGTTTGTCGCACACTACCTCCAGATGGTGCATCTGCACACCACTGGCCTCTTCCACATACACACCAAATACATCACTCTTGATAAAGCCCTCACCCTTGCAAGGACGCTTGTCATAAACGCCACCACGATAGTCTGTGACTTTCTTCAGATGCAAACGCACATTATTGAAATAGATATGGTTCACCTTATTACGGGTGTCACCCCCTACAAAACAACCATTCTCACTAGTTGCAACGATATTATTGAAAGTAATACGGCTTACCTCTCCACACTTGCCTTCTATCTGTCCCTTGGGGAAGCGCCAGTTTGCATCCTTATGATTACCATTGGCACGCGGATAACTAGTCACATAGATAGGCTCTGCCTTACCCCACCACACATCCGAGAAGAGATGACTATCAAGTGTGATATTAGAGAAAACCACATCGGTGACCGTTCCTTCATCACGATTCTGAATGCCTATGCCACGGTTGCTCGCCGTAATCACACAGTTGTCAATCATTACACGGGCAATGGAGTCCATATTCTCGGAACCAATCTTGATGGCACATGAACGGGAAGTCATCACACAGTTCGTAACGACGATATCTGTACAAGCACCGTATTCCTCCCATTCGCGACGGTTTTTCAGACAGATGCAATCATCACCCGACGTGATATGGCAGTTGCTGATGCGAACATTCTTAGAGTGGTCCACATCGATTCCATCTCCATTGCGTATTTTCACGTTATTCAAAAGTGAAATACCGTCAATTACTGCATCCTGACAACCAATGAGATGAACGGTCCAGTAAGCCCCTTCGCGGATAGTCACATCGCGAATTACCAAGCGCTTTACACCTATCAACGTCAGCACATGTGGTCGTGGATCGAAAGTGGGATCTTTCAAAGGTTTCAGTTCATAACTGTCAAAGAGTTCCGCTCCCATAAAAGCGATACCATTGCCGTGAATGGTTCCTGTTCCGGTGATACTCAGATTCTCGATATCCTTGCAATGCAGCCACATCATACCTTCTCCACGATTCTCCTTGAAAGCACTCAGTTTATAAATGCTTTCATCCGGATTAGCCTTCAAAACGGATCCTGCATCCAGATGCAGGTCTATGTTTGATTTCAGTTCTATCGGACCCGCCAAAAACGTTTTAGCACAAGGCAGATACACTTGACCGCCACCTTTTGCCGAGCAGGCATCAATGGCACGTTGGATAGCCGCAGCATCATCGGTGATGCCGTCACCTTTGGCACCATAATCCATCACGTTATAGACGCTTTGCTGCGCAAAACTAAATGATAAATGACAAATGACAAATGATAAAGTGATTAACAGCCGTTTCATATCTTGATATAAATATTTCGTTTGTACAAAGGATATCCCACGAGGAAACAAATCAGCGTGAAGGTCACAGCGTAAGCTAATGATTCAAACTCAGGTAACGAGAGAGGAGAGAGGAAAGAGGAAAGAGGAGAGAGAACAGCAACAATTGCATTGTAAATCAATGCACCAATACCCGTGTAGCCGAAGACGATAGCTAGCAGTTCGCTGAACACATAGAGGAACAGCGGATTCACGCCAAAGACAAGGAAAGGCATCGTCCACCGTTTGCTGCCCTTAATGTCGATGACATACATCAGTATGCCCTGCAACATTGAACAGAGTCCACAAGTCATCAGCACATAGGTTGGTGACCAAATACGCTTGTTCAGCGGCAACAGATAGGTGAAAAGATAGGCAATGAACACCATCACCGCACCGAAGAGCAGGAATCGCATCACCTTCTCAGCGGTATCCTTGGATTCCATCATCAGTTTGCAGGCATAAAAGCCCAACAGCGTGTGGGCAATAGCAGGAATCGTTCCCAGAAGTCCTTCGGGATCCACCGGACTCTTATGGTAAAGATGATCGTAGCCGAAAAGACTCAAATCCACCCGTGCCAGAATATTCGTTTCGTCATAGGCATAGCCATTTCCATAGAGAAGTATGACAGCATAGCCTATCAGCAGAACAGCCACCGTGGGCAGAGTATAGCGATGATTCACGAATAGGGCAAAGAGTGAAGCAGCACAATAACAAAGGGCTATGCGCTGCATCACGGCCCAAATGCGCAGATGGGCAAAATCAAAAGCACGTCCGTCGCAAGCCAAATCAAACCAGTTGATAAAAAGTCCGATGAAAAAAATGACCAGCGTACGTTTCAGAATCTTCCTTCCCACTTGCGGAGACCATCTGAAATTGAATTTCCTGAGTGACAGATAGGTACTGATACCCATGATAAAAAGGAAGAAAGGAAAGACGAGGTCACAAGGCGTCATTCCATTCCACTTCGCATGTTGTAGCGGTGCATAGGTTTCTCCGTAACCGTCATTCACCAGTATCATCCCCGCTACCGTAATGCCGCGGAGCACATCGAGGGAAAGCAGGCGAGAAGGCTTTCCCACTGAGGACTCTCCCCCATGCCCCTCCCTGTGAGGGAGGGGAGTAGATACTTTTTTATCTTCCTTCTTATTCATTTCTATATTTTATAATGCAATACTTATTACGGGCTAGAAGTAATTACTCCCCCCTATTGGGAAAGGCTACGGGTCGGCGAGCAAAGCTCGGGAATGGGCGGGGGGAGGGTCTTCATGACTTCTTTTGCCACATCTATAGGATCACCTTCCGGTGCTGCCAGATACAGATTATGACGGAGAGTCCAAGGCTCTTCGAGGGCATAATAGTCAATATCCAAATCTTGCGGAAGCGCCATCTGGAAGAGTTCATCGGCTGTCTTATTACTGTTCTTACCACTACCTAACATCTCTGGACGCGGTTTCGTCATCAGTTCCATTTCTTTGGAGAGTTCGGTAAAATAGGTCTTCCAACGTACATAGTAGAAATCTTTCAACAGACCATTCCATTCCTTATGGGCATAGTCACGCAATCCGCCTTCGTTGGCACAAGCGCGATTACCCCAAGTTGTAATCTGTACGCGAGCATTCCATTCATAGAGGTCCTGTTCTGCAGGAATCGTTGAACAACGACGGGCATCTGCCAACCATCGTCCTAATCGGAATTCCCTCCGGGTTCCCAAGAGTTTATCTTGCAGAAGCAACATGTCAAGGAAACGCTGGGCATCCTTATCAAAGGCATTCTTACGGAAAGCATTGAAGTCGGCAATTGTTTGCAGATATTGTACACGGGCCTGATCGGAAAGTGCCTGACGACAGATATCCACCAAGTCATATTCGAAGTTGTTATTTCCTCTGAACCGATCCGCAGCTTTCACCATGAATTCCGCTGCCGCACGCGTATCATCGGGGTTATAATAGTTCTTCATCTTCGACCAACTGGAGGCCTGGAAATTATGCAATGAAGGTCGTCCGCAGAAGATACTCTCATGAGGTCCCTGCTGATTATTTCCTGCAGGACAATTATAAATGGAATGAATCAGAATGTCCCAAGCCTTGAGCACATCATCATCCAACTTACCATAACGAGCTTTGAGATAACCGCGAATCCATTCCTCCTTTGTAAACTTTTCCGGTCGCCATGGCAGTTCACTCATCAGTTCAAACATGACGGGATTGTTTTCCGTTCCTTCCATGGTGAAACCAATACCCTTCATGGTTGAGTAAAGATTGGAAAGTGAAGGATTGTTTTTAGAATAGAAATTATCGAGAAGCTGATCCATTCTTCCATGCAATCCCACATTGGCCCCGAAGTTTTCCAGCAAACAGAAAAGCCAGTTGTGCTGTTTATATCCTTCCGGGCGTTTCCAGATAGAAGGGATGCCAAACATAGGGCGGCATTCTGAGAAAATATCCAAGATCAGTAAATCCCCCTGTTTCATACTATCCACCATGGCAGGACGTGGATTCTCTGTCCATCCTTGAATCACCCAGGTGGCCTTCGGATTAACGGCTTTCATCGCTTCCATCAATGCACGTCCGGCATCTGAATAGACAAGCGTACTATCATCATCACTTTCATGGAAGGGATCCATCGAATAATAATCGGCCTTGCCGAAGAGTTTCGTCAGTTCCTCATAATAGATATCGGCAATCTCACGGAAACGCTTATCGGTGGGAAGAAGATTGGCAGGACGCAGGAATCCGTTCCAGAGTCCGGCATCAGCCACATTAAGTTTTAAACGTTCCTTCGCATCATGAGGAACCATACCACAATAGCCTGGCAGCACAGGATGCATACCGAATTCCTTCATACGGTTCAGAATCTTCTTCTGCAGCTGTTCCTGACGGTCATACCAAGAAAGGGGCAACGGACCACCCCATCCTTCCAGATTGTTCATCTCCCACCAAGCCAGAAAAGCAGGACCTGCAATAAACTTTCCGATTTCCTCTTCGTTGTAACCCAGACGCAGCAGCATCTTCCGCCACACGCATTCCTCTCCTACGATAGCCAGTGGCAGATTCACACCATGCAAGGCCATCCAATCAATTTCCTTTTCCCATCTGTTCCAATCCCAGAAGGCCATGGAATAAGAGAAGGTGCAATAATTGAAATCGTAGCGCAGCGTAAGATCGGTCTCATGACGTTCCGGTTTCTCGACTTTCGGCAACACAGCCGGCAATTGTGCTTTCATTTGATTCCATGAAAGATGTACGCCTGCATAATACTTCAGATACCAGTTCACACCGGAAGCGATATTCACCCATGTATTACCGCGGACGACTACTAGATTTTCTTGCTGATCAAGTTCAAAGAAATCTTTATCCGAGTTCACAAGCTCGGTTTTGAATTTTGCCGCTGCCCCCTCATCAATACGGTTCAGCAAATCATCAACAGGATTTCCCAGCGCTATGGTCACAGCGCCTATCATCAAACACAAGAACAGATAGACTCGTCGCATAATATCAAGTTAGTAGTTTAAAACATGCAAATATAATGCTTTTTTCTGACTTAAGCGAATATTAAATGACTTAATTCGCTTATCTATTTCTAAAAATGCCGTGGAAGCAATGTAAGAATGCCATTTAAGCAACGTAAGAATGCCATTTAAGCAACGCTTCTACGGCATTCTTACAACACTATGGAAAAGAGCTTATTTTTAATAGTAAAGGCGAGTCATGTCGTAGAACTTCTGGAGTCTGCGAGAGGAAGCAGAAAAGAAATTGCGGGCATGAATAGAAGACACGCCGTCGTCTGAAGGTTTCTTCCGCGTGATTCGTGTAATACGAAGGATGCAAACCACACCTGAAGCCTCACCCTGCTGCCGTACTTGCTGATAGGAAGCAGAAGGCATAAGACCCATGCAATAAAGACCCACGTCTAACCAATGACTACGCCCATCGAGCGTTTTCCACTCAGGACGGTCGTAATTATTAGGCGTTCCCGTCTTTGAAAAGAGAAGCATATCATGCCCCAGTTTTTTCACCGCATTATCCATGGGCGTGAGAAGTCCGGGAGAATGACTCTGGGCATAGAGAAGGGCATCGAGGAACTGGTTCCAAACGTCATTAGGATCAGGATTGAGATTGCTCTTCAAGAGTTTCACTAGCGAAGGACTTTGCGCTGTCTTGTCGATAAATGAAGCACGCACTTCCCGTTTGGTAAGCATGCGTGTCCATGCCTCAGCCAGTTTCACACAGTTCCATTCATTCGTACCTTGTCCCAATATCCAAGGAACTAAATTCGTTTTCAGTTTATGAGGCTGATCGTAAAGCTTCTGATAATGCATCACGGTAACGTCGGGATTGATATTATCAAGTCCGAACTGATCTTCTCCCTGCAAAGGCAGACTGCGCCAGATATAATGAGACATCTTCAAGCTGTCATCTGCATAGAGATCGTTATAGGACTTCAGATCGTAAAGGATTCCAAGGTTTTTAATCAATGGCTGTTCAGTCCAATTCACACGATCGGGATCTTTCTCTAGCAAAAGTTTGGAAGAGAAAGCAGAACTGCGACTGAAATCGTAAGTGGATTGTTTTCCGTCCTGACCCGCCAACGAAAGAACAGAAAGGGCTACAGGATAGACATCATCGGAATGAGCCAGGAACTGTCCCATGGAAGGACAACCCACCCAGAAACCACGTGTCTTCTGAGACAGGGCCCAAGCGTCAATCTCTGTGCCATAGAAACGGGCCTTGCCAGAACGTGGACGACCATCTTTTCCTAATTGGATGGAAGCCCCGTCGAGCGAATATTTACCGATGGTAGAAAGACTCATCAGCGCAGGTTGCGACTGCACAGCTGCCAAAGCCAGCAAAGGCTTAAAGGCGGAACCCACATAACGGCGGAGCAAAGCAGGATTCTTGCGACCGATAGCGACCTCATAATCTACCTGACTGTCCTCCGTACGATAATAAGGTGCCGCAATCACCTGTCCTGTAGCCATATCCATGACAGTCATGGAGAGTTCCCACTGATCGGCAGGAGAAGCATGGATATCAGGAGCCTTGCGAAGCACATTCTCACAATAATTTCGGAGTTCCTGTTCAAAAGCTACAGACAGTAATGGGTCAATGCTCAACTGGACCGTATCGCGGAAAAGCGTATTGCGCATGCTACTGGAAAGTCCCCGGATAATCTGCTGGGTAAACCGGTCTGTGAAATCACGGTTTTCAAAATAGCGCATTTTGCCGGCATCCGTATTAATCACCATCGACAGATTGAGCATCGGGTTATGATGGGTGAGCACGAACTCCGTGATTTTGGCACCTTGTGTATCAGTAACAATCAGTTTAAGGTCGTTTCGGAAGTCGTGAACTTCACCTCCTTTTCCTGCTTCACTAAAAGCTGTATGATGCACTTGTCCAATACTGTCAAGCGTAGAACAACTGATGCTGCCCTCTGCCTTGATACGCACTTTCGTTGGTGCGATGTATTCTAATTTCAAACAATTGCCATTTTTGCCAAGGTTGATAATCAACTTGGTACTATCGCTTTGATAGTGTTTCCAGCAATCGTAGTAGTCCACGGTTTTTCCCAAACGGCGGAAGCGTTTGCCTTCCAAATCAGCCGTAATGATGAAGTCACCATTACTCTTGGAGTTTTGACGAATGGGGAGCATATTCATTCCCCATGTGAGGAAACAATAAGACGACTCTGGGAAAAGACTGTTTTCACGTGCCATAATCGAACCCTGCCAGGGATCTTTTTCCAAAGCAAGTTTAAACATTGATGGCATCAGACGGATACTCTTGATTTCGAGACCGCCGCGCTCAAACTTAATATTGAAAATGCGTTCTCCCAAATTCTGCCTCTGCTTCTCCAGCAAAGCTGGCAAATCACTATTGTAATAGAACTGACGCAGACTGGCACTACGAATGGAATCAGGATTAATCCTCACCAAACGGATATCCGAAGCCCTGCCACCCGCAGCTTCCTGATAGTTGTAGGGTAGCTCAAAACTGAGGGCACCATATTTGCGATTTAGCTGCTGGAGCGTCTGTGGCGTGCCGGGATGTTTCTTCTTGGCATCTTCCACAATCTCACTTAGCAACTGATTGGCCTTATAGATAAAGCCGTTGTCGGCACTAGGTGTATAGACATCCTTTCGGGAGTCGTGCCCTATGGCAGAACATCCCTTAAGGAACGTAACGGCCACAATGGTGAGAACCACAAGAATCAAAGCAGTCAACAAATGAGGGCGGTAACGACTATACCAATTACGGTCTATCTTCTGCATCGGAGGGATATATTTCAGATTTACGAATTTCATTCGTGATTTCTCTCACGACTCGGCAAATCATGCAAGCAGGTTTGCTCTCGCTGCTCAAGAAAATCAGATTTCAAAATCTCATTTATTCAAGAAAGGAAAGTGAATACGGAACCAGTTTGCCAAACTCTTATACTCCTTATACTTCTCAGATAACGCTTTAGCAGGAACTTTATTCTCACGAAGGGCTTTGAGAAGGGGTTCAGTAGCCGTACTAAGGGCAGAAAGCTTGTGACTGAATTCCTTACGGTTTTTCTGTTGCGGACGATGGTTATAAGCTTCTACAAAACGATTGCGGAGAGAGACGAGTTCCGAATCTGAAAAGTTCGTCCACTGACTAAGCAAATACTGACGGGCCTGCTCCTGCTGTCGGTCTTTCTTACAGGCAGGTACAACAGTCTTCACATACTGACTGTCCCAAACCTTTGTATTACGAAACCAATCATTGAGGAAATTTTGAGCAATGATACTGAGTGCATCATCAAAGAGTCCCGCAGGCAACTCTTTCTGCCGCTTGGAAACTGATGTATAGAGTTCAGAGAAAGTTGCCAGCGTAAGTTTACGGGGTGATTCACAAATAGAAACAAGCAAATCAGGATCACCAACGAGCGCTTCGAAAGCATCTGCTGAAATAGTCTCTTCTCGGAGTCTGGTCATCAGTTCACCAAAGTTGTGCGGCAATTTGGTGTTGAGGAATAACTTGCGTGCCCGCTCCACTTCTCCAGCACTCAGCACTTTTTGTTCATCTAGGAACTGCGTGAAGTGATCGAGATCGGTTTTCCAAAGATGATTAAGCAGAGATAGGGCCTCATCATGAGTCATGTTATGCTCAAAAACACAACGCAATGGCACTTGCTCATAATAATAAGGTAAGGCTTTCTGCCGGAGGGTCTGCAGCTGAGTGTCATTCATCAGTCCCTTCAGTTCATCGAAGGCTGTAGGGTCTAACGTACGGATATCCCAACCGTCAACGTCGAGCGTCACCACATTGCCGATATCTTTTACGCCATTCTCACGCAAGGCTTCCACTATCTTCCGACAAGAAACCCAGTCAGTAGCACGGAGATCCTCTCGAAGATCGGGATATACATTAAGAATATCAGCAATAGTCAAATCGCTGACAATCACGCCATGGAGCAATTGCGGCAGAATCTTCCGGGCTACTTCGAAATGGCGGTACGTTCCCTTTCCACCACGGAAAGCAGCTGCAAGAATGAGCAGACTGTTGCGGTCAAGTTGTCTGGTACGAAGCACTTGATCAATATTATTCGGTATAAGTTCGAACATCTCGCTAACCTGTGTCCGTGAAACGGCAGTAGAGCCCAGAAAACCATGCAACAACGGGGAGACTTCCGTTATCCTTTCTTCTTCTGCACCAATATTACCAATAGAGGTAAGCAGACGAAGTTCAGAAGTAGTCCAGTCTATAAGTACACCTTCCTGACGGGCTTTTCCCCATAGCGAGATATCATCATGATGAGCAATAATGAGCAGATGATCAGCCAAAGTGCGGGTACCATTGGAAGTACTGTCCACGGAAAAGCCCATCGAAGCAAAGCCACGGTAAGCTTTTGGCAATGTATCAAGGGCGTGGAGCAACTGCTGAAGTTTGCGGGAATAACGCAACTGATCTGACCGATAGTCTTCATCATTTCCCAATCGGATGAACAGCTGTCGGTTATGAACCACGCACCATATCATGCATTGGCGCAACAACAGTTCATTTTCACTAAGTGCCGTAGGCAACGGAATATCCACTTCTACCCCACTCGTCGAACCATACTCCACTGAGGCATAGGGATGGAATTTGTCAAGGGCGGCAATCAACGGCGCGTGTAGATTCTCCATACGGAGGAATTCCGACTCCGATAATTCATAGATGGCTCGCATGTCATAGGCTCTTCCCTGTTCCTTAAACTGTGTGAAAGCCCCTTGCACATGAATCACCGTATGGAGGCCATTGTCAGGATTGTTCAGGAAATAAAGTGAAGCATAATCGGGCGAAAGCCTTCCGGTAAATAGTGTGCCGAAAGAATCTGCAGCTGGTGAAATGCCCTTCGAATAGGAGAGCACGCCATCGCCCATGACTGTCTGCTGAGAGCCGTAAACCTTATTTTCGATTGTTATTTTCATCGGTTACCGTAAAAATAGTTAAGGAGCATACCCGTGTCTGCATATTCATCAGTAAGATCCATATTTTCTTTCAGAAGGATATCAGAAGCCAACTGAAGAGTACCGAAACAGATACGGTTTTCAGGATCCTGCGATTCACCGGCAAAACGTGTATTGTCCTCAGGGTCGTGTCCGTTGATATTAAATTGATAGTCGATAGGCGTAGCCGTGAGATAAATATGTGGAGGCATACCAACGACTTTTTCCACTTCATCATCGGGTTCTGGTTTCGTGGCATCATGGATATTCATAAATGAACGGATACGACTTTCCAGATGGGCAGCAATACCATCGCGCGAAGCCTGATTGTACTGGTCCTCCGATTTGAAATAAGAATTCCAGTTGGCAGCAATGTTTTTCAGATGGTCGTAACATACCCGTAACACCTGATCAGAAAGATTCTTACCCGTGAGATAATCATGTAATACGGTTTCCGAAGAAACTTCCTCCAGGAAAGTATCGGTTACTCCTCCACCAAATGGATTGTCTGCCATTTCTTTTTGCTTCGGCAAATCCACGAAATAACGCTTATAAAGCATCATGAAATAGGAGTAAACAAGATTGAAATCCTTCGTCTGCCCGTAGAGCAATTTGAAGTAATGCTCCTGCATGATGCTGTCAATCCCCTTAAAGGCAAGATACCAGCGCTTCTTCTTGAGTTCCTTAATAGTGGTGAGCGCATCGAGGGCACGGATCATCGGCATGAAAACATCCCTATTGCTCTTCGTCTCCTTCACTTGGGAAGGAAGTGCACACTTGTCGCAGATCACCACATCGGTAGCCTTATAGGTGTAGTAATGGAAATAGAAATGCTTCTTATAGACGTTCATGAAACGAGTACGGTTATCATCACTCAGATTGACACCTTCTGAAAGATCGTCGCCTACAGCACTACTTTCGGATATATGGGAATCGATATTCAGAAAATCCCATGCATCATAGATAGCCTGTATGGCCGTATCGGTATCGTATTCCACGAAATGCATGAAGAGCTCACGGGAATTGATGTTTCGCCCTGAATGCTTAGTCTCTGTATACCCACTTTGGGAAAGTGCTTCCAAACGATCGTCGGTAGATACATACTCCAATGTGCGGCGTCCTATTTTCTTATCATTGCCAAAAAGTGACGAGCCCGAAGAACTACCACCTGTAAGACTGATACCCGAAGCTGTCTGTGTGGGGCGCTGGGATGTCTCCGCAGGTTGACGGTTTTCAAACTCTACCGTCTTAATAATCGTAGCGTCGCCCTCTTGCTGCCACAATCGCTCAATGAATCCCTTTGACTTATTAGCCAACATTGCCTCCATGATAGCCTGGAATTCGAGCAAGGAATCCTTCACAACGACTTCACCCGGTACATCCACAAAGTCGATACGAATGCGACGCTCACTATTGCGACTACTGACAAATATGGATGAATACTGGTTGTAGTTGCGGCAGACATAAATGGGTGTCTTCGTAATGCCTGAATCAGGATTCTGCACGTCATTGATGAAATTAGAAGCGGGACGATGATAGACTTGCGCGTCCATATCGTTCAAAGGGCGATAGCCTAGATTCTGCATCGCGATGATGAAGTCGCTAAGCAGATAGGTCTTACCGCTTGAAGTAGCACCAATCACAGCTAAAGAGATGTGCTTCTCCTTACCTGAGAGTATTTTCGACACGTTTGTAAGATTAAATGGCATATTATATCTCCTTTTTGTTCCCATATTTGAAAAATAAACATTGTCTTCACTCAATAGCCTGCGAAAGAACAGCATTAGCAGTTCCTGATAACCGGAAAGGGGAATCTCGGAACTCTGACAGGTGAGATAAGTAGGCAGACTGATTATCTGACGACCAGAACGCAATTTGTAGTACATTTTGTTCTGCGCCATCAGCAAATCGCTCACACGGTCCCATACCTTCTGGTATTCAGGCTTCAAACGGGTATCATTGTAAGGCGTCACACCAAAAGCTGCATTCATGCCAAAAATGGTGTGCGTATAGTTCTTTGCCGTCACGATGTCCATCACCTCTTCCACATCTGTCAACAGCAGAATAGTATCCTGATAGCGCTGATGAACATTCATCGTACTGCGGTAGCGGGTCATCAGATGCCGAACAGCCTTTTCTTCAAGCAGTTCACGGGCATTACAGACAAGTACAAGTACATCAAATGCCTCCATCCACTCATCGGCTCTGTCTTCATCTTTCAAATCCTCTGCATCGAAGTCGCTCTTCATGAAATGGATGGTATGTGGAGTTAACTGGCGACGACCGCCCGCAACCGTAAGATCACTGTCATTCCATGCCAATGCAGGACCAACATGACGACCATTCCAGTATTCACTTTCAGCCAGTTGCCGCATGGCTAAAAGAAAATACTGATATGACTTTTGCGGGTCCTGCTTCAGACTGACGGGCAATATGTTTACACGAAGCGTCTGCATCTACGGTTTCAGATTTCAACTGTCATCCCTTTTCCGGCACACCGCTACAAGCATTGCCAAAACCAACGGCAGATAAGTGATGACAATAGCCACAAGCATACTCACTTTGAGCGTAGTACGACTATAGTTTTCCATATCGGGTTGCTTGCCTGAGGCCATTTGCAATAAGGCCTTCACACCATTGATCCGATTGCCTTCCAAATCACTCAACCTGCTGAAAAAATGCTCCGTAAGTTCATCACTCACCTTGATACGGCGAATGTTCTTCATTTCATGATGATTTGCCACCGCCTCCACTTGCTGCTGTAATTCAACGGCTTTAGAATGAATACGGCTTAGATTCTCATCACTACCTGTGAGCCAATTGGCATCCGATAGTAAGGCTTCGAGTTCACCAGCCTTTCCAAATAACGATTGCACCTGTTGCTGAACATCTGCCAGTTTGGTACGTTTCTTCTGACTGCTTTGCTGATCCAGCAGATTGCTGAATTCGCGGAGTTGCGACTGTTTGCTGTCGAAAAAAGACTTAGCCAAACGAAGATCCCTTTGGGTCATCAAGGATGAATAAACATATTCATGGGTAAAGAGGAAACCCGTTGGTGCCATCAGTAAGATATAGAGCAACACGATTCCGATAATGACCCGACGTCGGGAGATCATCACTAGCAGCACCAAAAAGGCAACCATCAACACGGCTGCAACAACATACATCAACGTGCTGGTAGAATGAAGGAAAAGCTGACTGAATCCGTTAGCCGTCATGATAGCCGTGACAATCAACAAAACCAGCACGACGCCCCACAGTATCTTCTCCCAATAAGGCATACCCGTGAAAAAATCCAGAATGCTGGTTTTCATGTTCTCAGGGTCATCTTCCTCACTTAATCCGATAAAGTCGAGCTCATTGGTGTCATATTCGTGGGAAAGCCATGAACGGGTTACACTATACGTGAGGGCACCTATCACGGTAAAGAATACCAATGCAGGGAAAGAGAAATGCCCCTCGGCACCGAAGATGTAAGTGAGCATCGACACCAGCAGGTAAACGGCAGAAAATACCCAGAAGGCTTTCAGCAGGATAAACCTCACCGCAAATCCCAATATTTTCTCAACTTTTTGATTCATTTCGTAATATTTTGTCTTTTCTCTTTAAAGTCCAAGGCTGTAGATGTCATAAACGCAAGCAACAAAGCCGTCTCCAACATCTCGCCCACAGAATCCACACCAAAACCAGGATTTAAGCGACCTGTAAACGGCAACTGTCCAACGTAAGAAATATAAAGATAGAGCGTAGTTCCCACCCACATTAGTACGGCGAGCAGTCGCCAGCGAAGCTGGGGATGAAGAACGCCACCCGGGTCGCGGAAGCTGTAAGCCAAAACCAACCACGCTAACAACACCAGCAATCCAAAATAAACTACATAAGCCAACCAGCCATAAGAACCGAAGAACGCACTCTGCAACGAGACATCATTGAGCACTACGGGCGACTGACCAGAAGAAATGGAGGGATGCAGATAATGGTGCTCATTGGAAAGGGGGTCTGCGCCATTGGCATTAAACATATAATGTACCATCACCGTCATGAACTCCGTATCGCTCACCGCATAGCGGTAACCCGAATTGCGGTATTTCTCAAATTGTGAATACATATTGAAACGCCGGGCTGCTCGGCTATAGGCCACATTCTCTGTATCAAGCAGCTTAGATAACAGCACAGGCATAGCCAGCACTAAAATAACAGAGGCAATCATCAGACGTGGAATCCATTTCTGCTCCTTCTTACTGGCCTTTTGATGTTCATGATCATAACCGCCACGTTCCTGCATGAAATAAAAGAGGATGATGGCAAAGAACATACCAAAGAAATTAGTCATATAGCCCATATCTGCCTTCACCGCCGCAGCCATAACAAAGAGTAGCACCACCAGCAACATCTCCACGAAAGCGATAATACGACCATTTGCAAAGGAGATATGACTGAGTGTCCAGCTCATCCCAATGATAACACTAAGAGTGATGAAAGCCGTTGAGAAGTTTCCTGGCAGTAAAGAAACCAAGAACACAACAATCAAAGGCACTAATGCGTATTTCAAGAGGAACACAAGTACCTTCACAAAAGAAGTTTGAGGACGAGTGGCAAACCCTTTGTCCACCTTATTATAATATTGCTGTAACCAACCATCAAATGGATTATTCCACTTCTGAACAGCGGGAAGCGTAAGCACAAGCAGCACAGCCATCGCTAACAGATTTGCAAAAAACAGACTATAGGGAACGCTTCGATGCAAATCATTCATACCACTTAACTCCTGCCAACGGAACAGATTCATACTGAACAGATCTTCAGGTAAATAAGCCTTCAGCATGGAGGCATTAAAGCCAGCATCCATCCATTTCATGGAAAGATAACAAAGCAACACGCCCATCCCCGAAACAGCCAAAGCTTTCCACTCACGATGAGGACGCTGATGATTACGAAGAGAAGCCGTCAGGAAATCGCGGTTCAAGATGAGTGAAACCGTGAAAAACAACATCAGCATCAATCCCGTGGAAACAGAAATAATCCCCGTCAATTTCTCAAAATAAGGATATGAGTACGACAGTTTAAAGGCAATCATCACCTTACAGACGCAATACCCCAATGCCAGTAGTGCCAAAGTACGGAAATGAGGAATCAAGTCACCACGACTTACATTGAGTCCCCGACGTTGAATGATTCGTGAGGTATCTGTCAGCCATGGATAAACGAGGTAAATCAACAAAAAGATGATTAACGGGAGCCAAAGATAAGACAGGATAAACAGATAGTTGATAATACCCGTTCGGATGAATATCTCCTCATGCTGCGCACTTTTCATGGATATCTGCCGAAAAGTGGGCATCACATTCCATCCCGTTTTCACCTTTAGGGTGGTGTCACCATTACGCAACGACACACTATCCTTGTCAAGATAAAGATTGCAGATATACTGACTGATGGCCCCGGAGAAATGGGGTACATAAAGATTACGCGACACAGGGAACGAACCGTCCATCTGCATCATGGTGAGCATATTGGAACTGGTGTTGACAAACGACCGGAGTGTATCGAGATCTTCCACATAGGTAATGGCCTTGGGGAAATGCACATCGAGGCCTTCATTAGAATTCGGTTGAATGAGCGCATGACCAGCTGTCCAAGTTGTTGGTACAAGCACGGCCTTTGCCTGATAATTCACGCCATCAATACAAAGTGACTGTCGATCAGCTTTTGCCGTCTGATAACTGTAGTCGGCCATTCTGAAAAACTGTATCTTGAAACTATTCGCATGGTCGGGTGTCAAATCCAAAGTATTGCCATGATCAACATAAGCCACCTCCCTACCCTCTTTTATCAATCGGGTCTTTCGGTCAAGAATCACCAACTGCCAGTCTCCCAATGAACTTCCCAACAGATAATGATGCTGGGAACGCCATAAAAACGACTTGACCGATGAAAGAGATTTCAGAGAGAATTTCTTCCCTGCCTCTCTATCTATCTTCTCCAGCACATGACAAAGCAACACATATTGTGAACGGACGCCTTTCAAAGCAGACTCTATCTCCGAGAGACTGAAAATCCTCTTCTCTTTTCCCTCTAATTGAACAACGATGCTGTCACCTTCATCAATCAAATGAAGGTTGGGATTCTGGCCATTCACCTTGTAATAGCAAAGGGAATCCGCTGTAAGATATTTGGGATTAACCTCCCACGAAAAGCCTCCTTCTTCATATTTTACCTCCATGTATTGCTCTGGAATCTTATCAAAACAAACACCAGAATTGCCGCCACCAATGGTAATACGGTTGGTGTGTTGGTGGAAGCCGTCGATAGAGACAACAAGTCTGGGATGTACACGAGCCAACATGAGCAAACACAGCACTATCAACATCAATGTTAATCCCGTAGCAATACGATATTTCTTCATCTATGCGGATTTTGGTGCAAAAATAGGGAATTTCCACAGTATTTGCATTGAAAGGCATTTAAAAAAACATAAAATATCAATAACCCTAAGATATGAACAACTAATAGTCTTATAGAAGATGGCCTGAAAGAATAAGAAAACGACAAAACTTCTCTTTAAATATCAACAAGTAAAACACCCCTGTATTTGCCTTGTAATTTTGGCATTCTTACGAACTAAAACACCCCTGTTTTGAAAAACGAATAAAAATATTTATCTTTGTAGCCAGAAACTCATACATCTATTAACTATGATCTCAAAAACCGATTTCTTCGCACAAAAGAATCTTGCTGATTATCTCCGTCAGGTTCCTTATGATATTACCCCCGAGTCGCTCTATTCAGCAAGAAAGCTTTATGGAAAGATGATGGAAGATGAGCATTGTAAGGAATGTTACGACCAGCGCGTTTACCAGCATTTTCTCCATACAGGAAAACATGCAAAGGACGAAATGGAAATGCTTTCGAGGGCACTCCATGATTTTGCTATCGGAAAATTCCTGGATGATTTTCTGGAGAAATATGATCCTCATACAGTCGTGGGTGTGATGGGTGGCCATGGCATGCAACGTACAAATCCCACTTACCGTGAAATTGTTTTACTGAGCAAAGAGCTAACCGAATATGGCTTTTTAATGGTTACAGGAGGCGGTCCTGGTGTTATGGAGGCCACACATTTAGGAGCCTGGATGGCTGGAAGAACGGTAAAGGAAGTTGATAAAGCCTTAAACATCCTGGCTGCTGCTCCTGAATTTAAAGATGAAGGATGGTTACAAACGGCCTTTGAGGTTATCCGATTATTCCCACAAGAGAAATATCACAGTCTGGGCATTCCCACATGGCTTTACGGGCATGAACCTTCTACACCCTTCGCTACCGATATCGCAAAATATTTTGACAACAGTATTCGGGAAGACACCATTCTGACGGTTGCTTTCGGCGGTATCGTTTTCACGCCAGGCAGCGCGGGCACGATGCAAGAAGTGTTCCAAGAAGCCGTACAGAATCATTATCTCAGTTTCGGCTATGCTTCGCCCATGGTGTTCTTGGGTCGCAAGTTCTGGTCAGAGGAAATCCCTGTCTATCCTTTCCTCGAGAAGATGATGGAGGAAGGCAAGTACAAGAACCTGCGGCTATTCCTCACGGATTCCGAGCATGAAGTGGTGGAGGAACTGCTGAAGTTCAGGAGTGAAAAATCGTGATGTTTTTTTACTGAATACAAAGGCACAAAGATTAAAGGGTTATTGCCTACGGTAAAAAACTTTGCGTCTTTTTGCCTTTGTGTTTCATTAAAATCGCCCATCATATAATTCTTAATCGAAGCGAAGCAAGAATAATTCTTAATTCTAAACTCTAAATTCTAAATAATTTCTTACCTTTGCAGTCGTGAAAGAGAAACTTTGGAACGGGAATTACTGGAAGGTGATGATAGCGAATTTCACGCTGTTCTTTGCTTTTTACCTCCTTACACCTCTTCTACCACTCTACTTGAGCGAACAGTTCCATGCGACGAAAGACGTTATAGGAATTGTACTCTCGGGCTATACCGTGATGGCCTTGCTTTCACGTCCTTTCAGCGGCTATTTGGTTGACACGTTCAATCGCAAAAGAGTGCTGATGTGGTGTTTCTTCCTTTTCTTTATCTTTTTTGCCGGCTACCTGGCTGCCTCAACCCTATTGTTGTTCACCATCGTAAGAACACTCCACGGAATACCTTTTGGCTCCGTTACTGTTGCAAACAGCACAATGGCCATTGATGTTCTACCATCTTCGAGACGCAACGAAGGCATAGGATATTATGGATTGAGCAACAATTTGGCAATGGCCATAGCCCCCTCTATCGGCCTCATCCTGTACCACGAGACACATAATTTCCAGTTACTTTTCTGGCTAGCCCTCATCATTGCAGGACTGGGACTCTGCGTGGATGCTACGGTTAAAGATCGAAGGGACGAAGGAATGAGGGAGCGTAGGAACGAAAATAGTTCAACCGCAAAAGGTAATCTCGCTCCCTCGTCCTCTCGTTCTCTCGTTCCCACCCCCTCCCTCGACCGTTTCTTCCTACTGAAGGGCTGGATGCTAGCCGTCAATATGATATTCTTCGGTTTCTGCTTTGGCGTGCTGAGTAATTATCTGGCTATTTTTTGTAAAGAGGTAATGGGACGGACAGGCGGTACTGGCATTTACTTTGCGCTACTCTCCGTAGGACTTATAGCCTCACGACTGCAGGGAAGTAAGGGATTACGTGAAGGAAAACTGGCTCGGAATGCTGCTGAGGGCGTTGTGCTTTCCTCATTGGGTTATACCCTATTTGTGGCCATGCCTAACGACTTCGGTTATTATGTCTCGGCACTACTTATTGGACTGGGCAATGGCCACATGTGGCCAGCCTTTCAGAATATGATCATTAATGTGGCGGAGCATAGTCAACGCGGCACAGCCAATAGTACCATTCTTGTTTCCTGGGATGTGGGCATGGGACTCGGTGTTCTTCTTGGTGGCGTTGTTGCAGAGAACGTTGGCTATACCGCTGCGTTCTGGATGACAGCTGCAGCCCAAGTCACGGGTGCAATACTTTTTTATGCAAAAACCCGTTATGATTTCGAGAAGAAAAGACTCCGGTAAAATCAGATTATTTCAATAAATCAAAGATAAAAGGAAATGGGAAAATTAGTCATTAACTCGTACGACGAGTTTGCCGCCCACTTGGGCGAGGAATTGGGAGCCTCCGAATGGCTTCAGGTAGATCAAGAGCGCATCAATATGTTTGCTGATGCCACACTCGATCATCAGTGGATTCATGTGGATGTGGAACGTGCACAGAAAGAGAGTCAGTATAAGAGCACCATTGCACACGGCTATCTGACACTCTCATTGCTGCCCTACATGTGGGACCAGATTATCGAGGTGAACAACATCAAGATGCTGGTGAACTACGGCATGGACAAGATGCGATTCGGACAGCCTGTCATCACGGGCAGTAAGGTGCGACTGGTAACCAAGCTTCACAACATCCAGAACCTTCGCGGTATCTGCAAGGCCGAGATTGATTTCAAGATAGAAATCGAGGGCCAGCGTAAACCAGCCCTCGAAGGTATTGCTTCATTCCTATACTACTTTTTGTAAAAGCAGATTTAAATCTAGTACACAGAGACACGGAGACACAGAGGATTTTTATAACAAATAAACTCTGTGTCTCCGTGTCTCTGTGTCTCTGTGTACAAATATAAATAATTATTCGTAACGAAGGAGACGCACTTGGGAGTTCAAGCCACTGGGCATGGGCTCCCAATTATCGTATAAGGTCTTCTTGTAGTTGATATCCACCACATTGATTTCCTCCATCTTACGCCACTTCACACCCTTACG
>CACZVX010000035.1:0-6278 GCA_902784755.1 uncultured Prevotellaceae bacterium | reverse complement strand
GCATGCAATCGAGCACGAAAGGCACGGACCAGGCACAACCAATGTATTCCCCATTGATATAGACTCGGGCACTCTCGCGCACATCGCCAAGGTCGATTTCCCATTTAAAGGCGCGCCTCAAATCTTTCTTCTTCAAGGTAATAGTGGTCTCGTAGACACCCGTACCCATCGTGACCTTCGTCTCATCGCTCAGCGATTCCCATGTCTGAGGATGGTCGAGTGTGAAAGTTTCTGTCACCTTCGGGGCCTCTTCCATAAACGATAGCGTCCAAGGACCATCGAGCGGATATTCCTGCACATGAGCTGTGGACGTCTGATGATAGATGGAAGCCAGACCTTTCAACAAATCTGCAGGCTGCTGTTGGGGTACGTCATCAAAGGTCTGCAAAATGATGCTCTCACCGCTCCGAAGGGCAAGGTGAATCTTATGGTCTTCCACTTTGATAGGAACAGGTGTGATATAAGCATTAAGGGGATTGAAGAAGAATGCGCGCTTGAAATCAACGGCTAACTGAACGTCAGCCTCGATATCTTCAGCCGTGAGGTTGGCGATGAAATAATGATAACCCGTTGGATTCTTGCGGCGGATGGCTTTCAAGCCACATTCCGTTTTCATGGTTTCTGGCTTGGCGGCGGCATTCATCTCTGCAGCATTGGTGCCATAGATGATACAAGCACCCTGCACTTTCAGTTGTTCGATGTGAGCTTTCACCTTTTCGGGCATTTCACCACTTCCTGGAATGATAAGGGCTTTGTAGTGTGTACCGGCAGCGGTTTCGATGCCACCATTCACAAACTTGCACCCCATCAACAGACGCTCGGAGATATAGTCGCAATCAAAACCAGCCTTATCGATATCGAGAATGGTCTTGATAAACTCGGGAGCGAGTTGCCCCATAGCGTGAATGGAGAACTGCATAAGCAATTTCTCTGGATTCTTTTTCCACATATCCCGAATGGGAAGATAGACCAAGAAGTCATTGTCGGGCTGTCCCCATTGCAGGAAACTCTGGCAACGCGCCACATATTTCATAAACTCGGGAGCATCACGCCAAATGCTGTTTGTGGGACTCATATCGATAGAGGCATAGAACTTCCAACCTGGCCATGGATCGTCTTTCGGCGAATAACAAGTACCATGGAAGAACATATGGTTTACACCAGCACAGAACATCAAGTCGATGTCGGGCTTCAACTGTGAGAGTGACGTGCGGAAGTGTTCCGTCAGCCAAGTGAAAGTCTCACTACTCGTATAGGGTTTGCCACAGATATGGGCGGCAGAAGGCGCATACTTGAACATCGAATAGTCAGAGTCGTTCTTACGCGTCTTTCCCGGGTCTTTGCGCAGTCCTTTGATACCGAAGTCAGAAAGGCCAAAGCCCTCAATCTCCGGAATATCCACGGCCGCATAGCAATCGATAAGATTGGCAGGAGAACCATGTGCCTGATTACGAGTGATGGCTCCATGACTGTGAGCCCAGGCCGTCCACTGCTGGGTAAAATTCTCCAATAATAAATCGGAAAGCGTCTCACGGTAATCGGAAACCAGCTTCACGTCCCCATGGGTGAAAGCCAAAAGATGGTCTTCTAGTCGATAGCCGCGACGCTTGTAGAATTCCTCGAAAAGCGTTGGCGTCCAGGTTGCATCAGCCACCTCGTAACTGTCATTGAAGAAGGTGTGTGGATAAGGCGTATGGGTACGCTCAAAGGCATCCTCAATATGCTTCAGATAGTTGGCCACAGCCTTACGGTCAAAGTGGTCAATGACCAATCCCTCTCCGCCAGGAGCCGCACGCTTCACTTTCATCACACCATATTTAATATATATGACAACGATAGTCTTGCTCCCGTCCTTACTGCCTAAAAGTTTACGTTCCTCCTTGGAAGCCTTCCAAGTCAGATGCCCGTCGGTCATGCTATCCGTCACATCAATAACAGATCCGTTATGACCAAAGAGCATCGCCTTGTGAAGCACGCTATTCTTGCGGTCTTTTTCCTCAACAGGCCGGAGGTCAAGGTCTTTCACCTGATCTCCGATGAACGACTGTTCCACGAATACGGCCCGGCAGGCACTCTCCTCCAGCGGAACCCATGGACCGCCGAAAGGCCAGCCTGTTCCCGTAGCCATATCTATCTCAATACCATTCGCCTTACCCTGCTCCTGTGTGAAGCGCAACATCTCCATCCATTTGTCGGAAAGATAGGGGATATTATTGGCATCATTTCCCTGCACGCCATAGAGCGGCGTAATCTCCAATGCCCCGATGCCGTGTTTGGCATACTCTTGCATATTCCACTGTAAGTTCTCCTTATCAACGGCAGAACCCAACCACCACCAACGGGCACCAGGCTTGGCTTCCGGAGTTACCGTCGGCCATTGCTGAGCCATGACAGGAAGGGCCAAGAGGAGGAAAGACAAGAACCAGTGGACCCTCCCCTTCCCTATAAGGGCAGGGAATGATATCAATCTGTTATTCATTTTTCAGCGACTTTTTCTCCATTAATGACGACGTTTTTCACTACAGTTCCTTCAATCAAATCATTGTTGAAGGCATTTTTGCCGTCCTGTACATTGATATTTTCGAAAGTGAAGTCTTTCAGTGCATACTTCTCAGATAGTCCTACATCAAAGAAATTCTTGCAATCCATTTGGATATTGCGGGCTGTAATGTTGTTGCACCTTGACAACGGCATATCCTCACGCTCTTCGGGTTTGAAGAACTGTGTCCAGGGACGAACCACCAGGAACGAACCACAATTGCCATGAAGATTCTCAATCGTAACATACTCGTAATGCTGCGGCGTATCGGGACGCATCTTCAACCAAAGCACACGTGTGGCCTGCTGTACCTCACAGTCGCGCAGAATCACGTTCCAGTCATGCAGACTCTCAGAACCCAAAGTCAGGCATCCATGCACAAATCCATAATTACATTTTTGGATGAGCACATTGCTTGAAGGACCGTTATCGGGATCCTTATCAGCCCAAGTTCCCTTACCGCCTTTCAACACCACGGCATCGTCATTCACTGAAATGTTACAGCCATGGACCAGCACGTCCTTGCAGACATCCAAATCAAGCGCATCACTTGAAGGAGCCTTGGCATCCTGCGGCTCATGGGGGGCATAGATGGTACAGTAGAGGTACTTGATGCGCTCGCTGTTATAGATATGGTTTGTCCAGAAAGGTGAATTGATGAGATGCACATCCTGAACGGTCACATTCTTTGAGTTTGAGATATACACCAAACGGGGACGCAGCGCTTCAAGGTTTGTACACTGGCGGTTAAACTGGCGGCGTATCCAAAATTCCTCCCAGAATCTCAAACCGTTACCATTGATGGTTCCCCTACCCGAAATCGTAAAACCATCAACATGATCCGCATTCACCAAAGCACAGAAATAATTGAGGGTCTGTCCCTCCATACGTGTCTTCTTGATCGGATAGTATTTGATGGCATCAATACCCTTCAGGACTGAGCCTTCAGTCATATGAAGATGGGTGCCCTGACGGAAGAAAAGGGAGCCGCTGAGGAACGTTCCCTTGGGAAAAACCACTACTCCACCACCATCTTGTGCAGCACGGTCGATAACCGCCTGAATAGCCTCCGTCTGAATCTTTGTCGAATCTTGTACAACCCCGAAATCAGTAATAACATACTGACGCCCCAGTGTGGAAATATCCACCCTGGCAGTATCAGAGAACCATTCGGAAATAACCTCACCGTTGGGCCATAACGCCTCTTTCTTTGCCTTCTTTTTTGCATCAGATGGCACTGCTAAAACTAGCAGTGCCATCATGATAATCAGTTTTGATATTTTCATTCTTTATGAGTTTATTCGTAATGGGTATCCAAATAAACAACCTTGGTAACGAGATATTCCTCCATACCGTGCTTACCATCAGCACCACCGATACCACTCTTCTTCACACCAGCGTGGAAGCCCTGAATAGCCTCGAAGTGCATACGGTTGATATAGGTCTCACCGAACTCAATCTCGCGGCAGATACGAGTGGCTGTATCGATGTCCTTGGTGAATACCGAAGAAGCTAGACCATATTCGCAGTCGTTAGCCCACTCGATGACCTGGTCGATATTGTCGAACTCTACCAATGGCAGTACCGGACCGAAGGTCTCCTCATGGATGATGTCCATATCCTGGGTACAGTTGTCAAGGACGGTAGCGGGATAGAAATAGCCCTTACCTTCGGCAGGAGCACCACCACAGAGAATCTTGGCTCCCTGCTCCACGGCATGGTTCACCTTCTTCGTCACACTCTCCAAAGCTGCCTTCTCTACCAACGGACCCATGTCCACATCCTTGTCGATGGCCGGGTTACCGAACTTTACAGCCTTGAACTTCTTCACGATGATATCGGTGAACTCCTTCTTGATATCCTTGTGAACATAAACACGCTCGGCATTGTTACAGATCTGACCAGTGTTACCGATACGGCTCTCCAAGATAGCCTGAGCTGCAAGTTCGAGGTCTGCATCTGGGAATACGATGGCAGGAGCCTTACCACCCAACTCGAGAGAAACCTTTGTGATGTTGGGAGCAGCAGCCTCCATAATCTTCACACCAGCACCCACGGAACCTGTCAGGCTCACGATGCCTACCTTTGGATGGCTGGCCAGCGCATTACCAACCACGGAACCCTTACCGGTCACCACATTGAACAGACCAGCAGGCAGACCGCTCTCATGAACGACCTTACAGATTTCCGTACAGTTCTCAGGGGTAATCTGAGCGGGCTTGATAACAATAGAGCAACCGGTAATCAGGGCAGCGGCAGCCTTACGGGCAATCAGGAAGAACGGGAAGTTCCAAGGCAGGATACCGGCAGCCACACCGATAGGCTTCTTCACCAGAATCATCGTCTCGTTGGGAGCATCACTCTGAATCACCTCACCCTCAATGCGGCGGGCAAACTCTGCCATATAATCGAAATAAGTGGCGGTCACACCCACCTCAACACCAGCAAGGGCCTGAGTCTTACCCTGCTCACGGACGATAATCTCTTGGAACTTGTCGAAGTTGGCACGGATACCATCGGCAATCTTATGCAGATAGACAGCACGTTCGGCAGCAGGAACCTTTGCCCATTTCTTCTGGGCAACGTAAGCAGCCTCCACGGCTTCATTCACATCCTCCACCGTACCGGCAGGCTGACGCGAGGTCACTTCCTCCGTTGAAGGGTTCAACACTTCAATCCACTCACCCGAACGGCTCTCCACAAACTGGCCGTTGATGTACATTTTCAAATCTTTCATGTCTTTCAGATTGTTTGTTAGTAATTAGTTAAAAGTTTCTGACCGCAAAAATAGTGCAAATGAGCGGAAAATCAAAATTTATTTTGGTTTTTTCCCGAATGCAGCCTAATTTCACAGAGCAAAGCGATGCAAATATAAAGAAAAAACTCGATACTTGTTTCACTCTCCATGCAAAAATATCAAAAATAAAGCCTGTTTTATCAATTTTCAAAAGGTTGTGAGGTTATGAGGTTATTAAGATAATGAGGATTTTCTTTAATTCGGAATGATTATAAATAATAAATTTGGAATGTTCAAAAATTTGCATTACCTTTGTCAGCACTACTAAGCAAATCAAAAGATTATGAAAAGAATACGCATGATTGTTGCCGTTATGGCACTTGTTATCTGTACTGCCGTTATGGCGGAGAATTATCCCTATCGTTCTGATTACCTGTGGGTGACTACGCCTAATCACGCAGACTGGCTCTATGAAACTGGCGAGAAAGCTACTGTTGAAGTGCAATTCTTCAAATACGGTATTCCCCAAGAGGGTACGGTCAATTATGCCGTCGGCAACGATATGCTGCCCGATGATGAGCAAGGCTCCGTAAAACTGAAGAACGGACGGGCTCTTGTCAATATGGGAACACGGAAGACTCCGGGATTCCGAGATCTTCGTCTGCGTATCACCTGTGACGGCAAGGAATACCAGCATCATGTCAAAGTGGGATTCTCTGCCGACAAGATTCAGCCCTATACCAAGGAGCCTGCCGACTTCAAGGCTTTCTGGGACAAAGCAAAGGAGGAAGCCGCAGCATTCCCCCTGACCTATACCCGGGAAGCGGCTCCGGAATACTGTACGGACAAGGTGGATTGCTGGCTCATCCGTCTGCAACTCAATAAGCGCGGACAATGCATCTACGGCTATCTGTTCTACCCAAAGAACGCAAAGAAAGGCAGCTGCCCCGTCGTACTCTGCCCGCCGGGTGCCGGCGTGAAGACCATCAAGGAACCTTTGCG
>CACZVX010000034.1 GCA_902784755.1 uncultured Prevotellaceae bacterium | reverse complement strand
TCCACCAACTCTGCAATATGCTGCTTTCCATCGATGTCAACGCCATAATAGGTCAGTTCCTGGGCAATCACCTGAAACTCCTTCACGCCCTGTGAGACCAGATGCTCTACTTCCGCAAGGATCTCCTCCATCGGACGGCTTTGGTGACGACCGGTAATAATCGGAATGGCACAATAGGCACAATGGCGGTCACAGCCTTCTGAAATCTTCAGATAGGCATAGTGACGGGGTGTTGTCAGGTGGCGTTGCACACATCCCGAAGCTGCATTTTCCCCGTTGAAACCGCCGTTTTCTTCTTTCTTCAAGTCCTCCAGCAGACGCGGATAGTCAAACTTGCCATAATAGCCATCCACGCCGGGAATCTCAGCTTCAAGGTCGGCCTTGTAACGCTCTGAAAGACAGCCCATCACAAACAGTTTGCGAAGTTTTCCTTCTTCTTTCCGCTGCACAAACTCCAGGATGGTATTGATGCTTTCCTCCTTGGCATCAGCGATGAAACCGCAGGTATTGATAACCGCAATCTCACCCTGGGGCCTCACGGAGTCATGGGTGCAATGGTAGCCGTAACGCTCCATCAGACCCATCAGCCGCTCGGAGTCCACCAGATTCTTGGAACATCCCAGCGTGATAATATCTATCTGGTTCTTCTTCAAGTCTATTTAAATAAGGAATCCACGAATTCGCGCTTGTTGAACAGCTGAAGATCTTCCATGCCTTCACCCAAGCCGATGTATTTTACAGGAACGCCCAACTGGTCGGAAATACCGATGACTACGCCTCCTTTTGCGGTTCCATCGAGTTTTGTAATGGCCAGAGAAGTAATTTGTGTAACGGCAGAGAACTGCTTGGCCTGCTCAAAGGCATTCTGTCCCGTGGAGCCATCGAGTACCAATAACACTTCATCTGGAGCCTCTGGAACCACTTTCTTCATCACATCCTTGATTTTCTTCAACTCGTTCATCAAGCCTACTTTGTTGTGCAGACGGCCAGCCGTATCAATCAATACAACGTCGGCCCCATTAGCCTTGGCTGAACTCAATGTATCAAAGGCAACGGAAGCAGGGTCGCTTCCCATCTGTTGCTTGATAACAGGCACACCCACGCGCTCACCCCAGATACAAATCTGCTCAACGGCAGCAGCACGGAAAGTATCGGCAGCACCCAAATAGACTTTCTTGCCAGCCTGCTTGAACTGCCAGGCAAGTTTTACAATCGTGGTAGTCTTACCTACTCCATTCACGCCAACCACCAGAATCACATAAGGCTTATGGTCGTTGGGAAGGTCCCAGTCTGCCTGGTCTTCATTGCCATTCTCTGCCAAAAGACCAGCGATTTCATCGCGAAGAATACCATTGAGTTCACTGGTACTTACATATTTGTCCCGAGAGACCCGTTCTTCGATGCGCTGAATAATCTTTAAAGTTGTGTCAACGCCAACGTCACTGGTAATCAATACCTCCTCCAGATCATCAAGCACATCACCTCCTCCAGATCATCAAGCACATCATCATCAACCTTTGACTTACCAGCAACGGCTCGTGTCAGTTTATCGAAAACACTTTGTTTTGTTTTCTCCAAACCCTTATCGAGTGTTTCTTTTTTGTTTTTATTGAAAAGTCCAAATAATCCCATAATATTGCAATATTTTGTGCAAAATTAGTGCAAATGAGCGAAAAAAGCAAGATTTAATCTTGTTTTTTTCCGAATGTAGCCTAATTTCACGGTGCGAAGCAACGTAAAGGTAATGCAAATGAGCGGATAGAACAAAATTTCTTTGCACTTTTCGTCAAAAACATCCCATTTCATCGGAACACAAAAAAAGCAGCACAACCATTTAAATTGTGCTGCCTTATTTAAAATAAACGATAAATTCGTTGTTTTTAGTTCTTGAAGAAATCCTTTACTTCTTCATTGGGAACCATCTGCTCATCAAAGATGTAAGCACCAGTCTTGGGGCTCTTCACCATCTTGATAACCTTTGTATAAGCGCGACCATCCTTTGAACCTTCGTGGAGGGTAGCAACGGTTTTCTTTGCCATATCTTAAATAACTGATTATTTAATCTCCTTGTGAAGAGTCATCTTCTTCAGGATGGGGTTATACTTCATGAGTTCCATTCTCTCGGGAGTGTTCTTGCGGTTCTTAGTCGTCACATAACGGCTAGTACCAGGCAAACCACTCTGCTTGATTTCGGTGCATTCCAGAATGACCTGAACGCGATTACCTTTAGCCTTTTTTGCCATGGTTATTATTCTCCTATCACTTTAATGTCTTTCCAATCCACATAGCCATTCTTCACAGCCTGTTTCAGGGCTGCATCAAGGCCTACCTTATTAATAAGACGCAAACCTGCTGCACTAATTTTCAGGCTGATCCAGCACTGCTCTTCTACATAATAGAACTTCTTGCTGAACAGGTTAACGTCAAAGCTGCGCTTTGTGCGGTGCTTTGAGTGAGAAACATTGTTACCCAACTGGGCTTTCTTTCCCGTAATCTGACAAATCTTAGACATTTCTATCTACTTTTTTAGAGTCCTTAATTGATACTTATTCCAAACAGGGTGCAAAATTACAAACTTTTCTTGAATAAACAAAATAAATACTTAAAGAAAGTTGTAAATTAATGTTTTTTTTGAGAAAACCTTGTATTTTACTACTCAATCGGGTGTTCTTTGAGGTAATTAAGGAACAATTGCAATGCCTGATTAGCTGCATTGGAAATATTCTTATCGCGTCCATCAT
Organism: uncultured Prevotellaceae bacterium; assembly: GCA_902784755.1. Lineage (GTDB taxonomy): Bacteria > Bacteroidota > Bacteroidia > Bacteroidales > Bacteroidaceae > Prevotella. The sequence continues at coordinate 39,033 of CACZVX010000034.1, read as the reverse complement.
CTTCCGAAAGATGGAGGGTTACCACATCTTCAGCTGTACCACAAGCCAACCAAATTGTTCCTACAGGTATATCACGGGTTCCACCTCCAGGTCCGGCAAAACCAGTTGCAGAAATGGCGTAATCGGTGCCCAATGTCTTGCAGGCACCTTTCACCATAGCAATGGCAACTTCTTCACAGACGGCTGTTTTTTCAGCCAACAACTGAGGATCAACACCCAACAAACGCTCCTTGATTTCATCAACATAACTCACAATGGAGCCTTTAAAATAGTTTGAACTGCCAGGAGAGGCAACGATAGCCTCTGCAATATGACCACCCGTACAACTTTCCGCCGTACCGAGTGTTTTTCCTTTTTCATAAAGAAGCGTATTGATCTCCTTACTGATTATTTTATTTTCAAATTCCATACTTGTTGGGATTTAAGAGTTAGTTATCATTTATTTGAATGTGACTTTCGAGAAAGCCGGCTTTTCAATACCACAGAATTCCTTGTCAAGATATTTATAATAGCCTACTATGCCAATCATGGCAGCATTATCGGTAGTGTAACTGAACTTGGGGATATAGATTGTCCAGCCATAGCGTTTAGCATGGTCATGAAAAGCATTACGCAGACCATTGTTGGCACTCACTCCCCCGGCAACGGCTACATGCTTAATACCAGTTTGCTTGACAGCCAGACGCAACTTTTTCATCAGGATGTCCACAATAGTGAATTCCAATGAGGCAGCCAAGTCCTCTTTATGATGTTCTATAAAATCAGGGTCTTCTTTCACCCAATCACGCAAATTATAAAGGAAGGAGGTCTTGAGACCGCTGAAACTATAATCAAGTCCGGGAATATGTGGCTCAGAAAATTTAAAGGCCTTGGGATTTCCCTGACGCGCTAATTTGTCAATGATAGGGCCACCAGGATAACCTAATCCCATCACCTTCGAACACTTGTCGATAGCCTCTCCGGCTGCATCGTCGATAGTCTGGCCAAGCACTTCCATATCATTGTAGGCATTCACCTTCACAATCTGGGAGTTGCCTCCACTCACCAACAGACAAAGAAATGGGAGCGGCGGTTGGGTGTGGTCATCTTCTGCCTCCCTGATGAAATGGGCCATCACATGACCTTGCAAATGGTTTACATCAATGAGAGGAATGCCCAAAGCACGGGCAAAGCCTTTTGCAAAACTGATACCTACCAGCAAAGAACCCATCAATCCGGGTCCTCGGGTAAAAGCTACAGCTGAAAGTTGTTCCTTTTCAATGCCAGCCCGTTTAATAGCCTGGTCAACTACTGGAACCACATTCTGCTGATGTGCACGCGAAGCCAATTCCGGGACAACGCCACCATAAGCCTCATGAACAGCCTGTGAAGCCGTCACATTGCTCAGCAGAATGCCATTCTTCAGAACGGCAGCCGACGTATCGTCACAACTGCTCTCAATACCTAATATATATATGTCCTTCTGCGCAGCCATTTTATTATTTATACTTTATCACTTAACAAAGTGCTTAATAGGTCAAAATTTCAAGGCCGTGTTCACGCATCACGAAAGTATGCTCCCACTGGGCACTTGGTTTTTCGTCCCAAGAGATAACTTCCCATCCATACGGGTCTTCTTCATCTACGAAGACTTTCCACGAGCCCATATTAATCATCGGTTCGATAGTAAACACCATACCTGGAACCAATAACATTCCAGTTCCCTTGCGGCCATAGTGAAGAATATCAGGTTCCGTATGGAATTTAAGGCCTACACCATGACCACACAGGTCACGAACTACGCCATAATGATATTTGTCGGCATGCTTTTGGATTGCATTACCGATATCTCCCACAAAACAATAGGGCTTTGCGGCTTCCATTCCGACCTCCAGACATTCCTTAGCTACACGTACCAACTGCTCCTTCTCCGGCGTGGTCTTACCCATGATGAACATACGTGAAGCATCTGCGAAATAACCATCAAGAATGGTAGTGAAATCCACATTGACAATATCACCTTCTTCGAGTACATCCTCTTTCTTGGGAATACCGTGGCACACCACTTCGTTGATGCTGGTACACACACTCTTGGGGAATCCCTCATAGTTCAGACAGGCGGGTATAGCTCCATGAGCTTCACAATAAGCCATACAGATGTCATCAATTTCCTGGGTATTCATACCTACATGAATCTGTTTGGCCACCTCATCAAGCACACCTGTATTAACTACACCTGCCCGACGTATGCCCTCAATTTGCTCCTCATTAAGAATGAGATCACGGGTGGGAACCTCCTTACCCTTGCTTTCCCAATACATTACCTTTTTATCGAGTTCCGTCAACGGTTGTCCCGGAAGGCAATGCCATCTTTTTCCTTTATTTGACACCTTATTTTATTTAGTTTATTCTTTTGAGTGCAAAATTATAAATAAAATATGAGAAACGTGCAATTATTTCAGATAATCATAAATATCCTTTGTCCAATCGGCTCCATTGTCAGTCAGGAATGTGCGAATCCCTATCTGACTGGCAGAAGCCACATTGCGAGGACCATCATCCAGGAAAAGACATTCACCTGGCGGCACTTGCTCAGCCATAAGAACTTTACGGAAAAACAACTCGTCAGGTTTCATCACCCCGAGTTGAAAACTCAGATAAGTAGCATCAAAATAATCATGGATGCTATTTCCTGCTCCATCAAAATCCTTGCTTTCTGCCCATGACATCATATAGGGATTGGTATTGGAAAGCAATACAAGGCGGTATCCTTCCTCACGCAATTTTTTCAAAACGTCCAGATTACGTTTGGGAACCTCTTCACGATAACCAAGCCAGGCATATTTGCATTCATCGTAAGTCAGTTCACGGTTACAGAGCTTTGACAGTTCACGACGGAAATCCTCTGCAGAAATCTCACCTTGTTCTAACTTGCCGAAAATACCACTCTGAGTATAGGGATCAAGCCATTTCTCAGCGTCAGGTAATCCTAAAGCCTTAAAGCGTTTAAGGGCCTCCTGGTGGTTGATGGTTACAATCACTCCACCAAAGTCAAAAATAATAGTATGTATCATTCACTAAACAAATCAAGTTTATTCTTTCTCGCTTCGTCAAGCGTGAGCAGTTTCTCTTGCTCCTCATTATACTCCACACGCATCTGCTCATATTGGTCATTGAGTTCACGAGCCAATTGCTTCTCCTCCTTTTCATTCATAAGTTTTGCTGCCACGAGTGCATTTTGAGAAGCATCCTTCATCCACACCACAGGACCTCCATAAACTGGTGCGATTTTTAATGCCACATGAAGCTGACTTGTAGTTGCACCACCTATCATAATAGGAATATGAAGGCCTGCCCGTTTCAGTTCGTTAGCCACATTGACCATCTCCTCAAGTGACGGAGTGATCAGTCCACTCAGACCTATCAAATCTACGTTTTCTTCTTGAGCCTTCCTGACTATCTGTTCTGCCGGGACCATTACGCCCATATCAATTACTTCATAGTTGTTACAAGCCATCACCACCGATACGATGTTCTTTCCAATATCATGCACATCGCCTTTCACCGTAGCTAATAAAATCTTACCTGCTTTGCCAGCTGAACCTTCTTTCTTATCAGCCTCCATATACGGTTGTAAGATAGTAACTGCCTGTTTCATCGTACGGGCAGTCTTCACAACCTGTGGCAAGAACATCTTCCCTTCTCCAAAAAGCTTTCCTACGGTGTTCATGCCAGACATAAGGGGGCCTTCAATAATGTTTACTGCATGTGGATATTTCTGGAGTGCTTCATGAAGGTCTTCATCCAAGTGGTCACCAACGCCTTTGATAAGCGCCTGAGAGAGACGGTCTTCAACAGGAATGGCAGAACGATTTTCAGAAGACTCTTTCTTTACAGTTTCATTTTCCTGAACAGCAATCGTTTTTTTAGCTTCTGCCTCGGCTTTTATCTGGTTGGCCAATTCAATAAGAGCCTCTGATGCTTCCTGCCGCCGATTCAACACCACATCTTCAATAATCTCCAACTGATCAGAAAGAATATCATTATAAGTCACCTTCGTGGCAGGATTCACAATTCCGAAGTCCATGCCCTGTTGGATAGCATGATAAAGGAAAACAGCATGCATAGCCTCCCTAATGTAATTATTGCCACGTAGGGAAAAACTCAAATTGCTCACGCCACCACTCACATGTGCTCCTGGCAGATTTCTTCTAATCCAACCTGTTGCTTTGATGAAATCCACAGCATAATTATCATGCTCTTCCATACCTGTAGCGATGGCTAACACGTTAGGATCAAAAATGATATCAAGTGGATTCATTCCGACCTTTTCAGTCAGTATTTTATAGGAACGCTCAGCGATTTCTATCCTCCGTTCATAACTGGTTGCCTGTCCTTTTTCGTCAAAACACATCACCACCACAGCAGCACCATAGCGTTTCACGTCTTCAGCATGACGAATGAAAACATCTTCGCCTTCTTTAAGTGAGATGCTATTCACTATGCATTTTCCCTGAACACTTTTTAATCCTGCTACGATGACATCCCACTGAGATGAATCAAGCATTACAGGAACGCGAGCTATCTCGGGTTCTGCAGCAATCATATTCAGGAAATGAACCATCTCAGCCTTGGCATCCAATAGTCCATCATCCATGTTGATGTCTATGACGAGTGCGCCATCCTCCACTTGTTTGCGGGCAATGGTCATAGCCTCCTCATATTGTTTTTCCTTAATCAGACGGAGAAATTTTCTGGAACCTGCTACATTGCAGCGCTCACCTACATTGACGAAATGTACCTCTGTCGTTACACTAAGCGGTTCCAAGCCACTCAGCAGCAGATATTCAGGCTTTGGAATGGGTTGATGAACAGGCTTCCCTTTTGCCATTTCAACATAACGACAGATAAACTCAGCCGTCGTGCCGCAACATCCTCCGAGAATGTTTACAAGCCGTTCATCAATAAATTCCTGTATTTGTGGTGACATGCTCTCGGCAGACTCATCATATTGGCCAAGTTCATTGGGGAGCCCTGCATTTGGATAAGCACTAATATAATAAGGTGCATGTTGGGCAAGCTCTTTCAAGAACGGTTTCATCTGAGCAGCACCAAACGAACAATTAAGTCCTACACTAAAAATATCATATGAGGATATGCTTGCTAAAAAAGCCTGCAAGGTTTGGCCACTAAGCGTTCTTCCTGCCAAATCACTAACGGTAACACTTAGCATTATAGGAATTTTCTTGCCTTTTGCTGCCATCACAGATTCAGCGGCATCAATAGCCACTTTAGCATTCAGCGTATCGAAAATGGTTTCTATCAGCAAAATATCAATCCCACCTTCTATCATTGCCTCAATCTGTTCGTGATAGGCCTGGTAGAGCTGATCATAAGTTAAATCACGGGCAGCAGGATTGCTTACGTCACTACTCATCGAACAGGTCTTATTCGTTGGTCCCACAGAACCACATACAAACCTTGGATGTTCTTCCGTAGAGAATTCATCAGCCATTGAACGGGCAATTCTTGCACCTTCAAAAGCCATCTCATAGGCATAGTCCTCCAGATGATAATCGGCCTGACTAATCCGCTGACTGCTAAAAGTATTGGTTGTGATTAAATCCGCTCCAGCTTCCAGATAACGACGATGGATTTCACGGATAACACCAGGACGAGTCAGATTAAGCATATCATTATTACCTGACATCATCCCGCTCACCTCACGAAAACGCTCTCCACGGAAATCACGTTCTCCCAAACGGAATCCTTGTATCTCCGTTCCCATCGCGCCATCGAGGATGACAATTCGTTCTTTAATAATATCCTGTAGTGTCATTATCCTTGAGTTTTCCTTTTATCCTTAAAAACCTATTACCTTAATATCTTTTGAAGGCCCGGTCCATCTCTCTCCTATCCTCTTTCTCCTTTAAAGTCTGCCGTTTATCATATTGCTTTTTACCACGGCAGAGGGCAATATCAACCTTAGCACGTCCATTTGCATCAATAAATAAGAGTGTAGGCACAATGGTATAGCCAGGCTGTTTAGTATCTTCTGCCAAATGACTAATTTCACGTTTGTTGAGTAACAACTTACGATCACGCTTCATCGCATGATTATTATAAGAGCCATAACTATAAGGTGAAATGCTCATACCCTTTACCCAGATCTCACCATTGTGAATAGTGCAATAAGTATCTACCAAGGAGGCTTTTCCCAGACGAATACTCTTAATCTCTGTTCCGGTAAGAACAATGCCTGCTGTATAGGTATCCACAAAGAAGTATTCAAACGAAGCCTTCTTGTTCTTAATCTGTACAGGACTCTTCTTTCTCAGTTCTAATTCAGCCTTGTTCATAGTTCTATTACAGCAAAATTCTCAATATGGTCGTCTATATAGACTGCCACCATGTTAGTCCAGTCCTCCTCGTTTTCCACAAAGGCATCATCCATCTCATCAAACTCCTCATATTGCTCAAAAAGTGCCATAAACTCTTCGTCTGTGCATTCCTTTTCTATTTCAGCTCCGTATTTAATATACAAGGAGTGAGCATTATAGATAAGCTTAGAGAGATCGCGAAGTCCCCATTGTTTGATAGCCTTGGCAAACGGATTTTTGAAAATAAAAGGTCCGTAGCCATTATGGATAAGTTGCACGAAACCACCATCCATAACTTCATCTCGAAGTATAGAATAAGCAAGCAACGTAATCTGGTCGCTATTTAATTCCGACATGGTTTCAGTCGTCAACTGTCCCTCTATGGCTTCATTGATTGCATTCACAAAGACTTCAACGAAGGCATCCATACCCTCAGAAGCTGCCTGTTGCAACCGTGCATCCTTTATTCTTATTTCTTTCATTGCGGCGACAAAGTTACAATATTTTTTTTGATAATTCGTTATCATTCAAAAGAATAATGAAAAAATACCTTTCTATATTGTTGTTTTTACTGTTCACGATGAATTGCGTTGCACAACGACATGAAATCCTGAGCCCACGCATTGCTTCCGTTAAAGTGATGGCAGACAACAATTGGATGGACCTGCCCATTACGGAATTAGGTGGTATCATCCATATCGACTTCGATGATTTCACTCATGAATACACTCGCTATACATATAAAATTGAACATTGTGAAGCCGACTGGACACCCTCGGAAGAACTCTTTACAAGCGATTATCTGTCAGGCTTTGCAGATGGAAATACTATCGATGACTACATAGAGTCTTTTAACACCTATCAACTCTACACCCATTACTCGCTCACAATACCAAACGACCGCTGCCAACTCAAAATGAGCGGTAACTACCAATTAACCGTTATGGACGAGAACAATGATGAAACACCTGTGTTAAAAGTATGTTTCATGATTCTGGAACCTCAAATGGGAATATCACTCGGTTGTACTACGAATACCGATATAGATATCAATAACCGTCACCAACAGATTGAAATGGAACTATCCTACGGAAATCTGAAAGTGACTAACCCAACGGAACAAATCAAAACCGTGGTGATGCAAAACAGAAGGTGGGACAATGCCCGTGTGAATGCCAAGCCACAATTCGTTATGAGCGACGGACTGCGCTGGCAACACTGCCGTGATTACATTTTCACCGCAGGTAATGAATATCATAAATTCGAGATGCTCGACCTCACCCACCCTACTATGGGTATCGATTATATCAGATGGGATGGCGAAATGTATCATGTATTCCCCTTTATTTGTGAGCCGCGGCTACATTATATCTATGACGAGGATGCTAATGGTGCCTTCATCATCCGGAATAGCGATAATTACGAAATAGAAAGCACTTGCGATTATGCCTGGGTCCACTTCCAACTAAAGAGTCCCCATGTTGTTAACGGTGATGTCTACGTCAATGGTGAATGGACCAATGACAGATTTCTTCCAGAATACAAAATGGAATACAACGCAGAAACGCAATGCTATGAAGCAGCCATAAAACTGAAGCAAGGTTATTATAACTTCCAGTATTTAATGACGACTCCCAAAGGCGAAATCACGACTATGCCGACAGAGGGCGATTTCTACCAGACAGAAAACTCCTATCAGGCCCTTATATATTATAAAGGTACGGGAGAAAGAACCGACCGATTAGTCGGCTATGCAAATATAGAAGGTAATTAACGGAGCATCTGATCTATTTCCTCAAACTGTTTACCCATATTGAGTTTGAGATAAATATTGTAGAGTGCTGCGGCCCATTTGTCTTTTTCCTGAGGTGCCAATGCACGATAACGCTCCATATAAGGCAGCGCTTTCTGATATAGCTTACGTATTTCTTTCCGCTGCTTTACATCGACTTTTCCTTTTTCCAACAAGAATGCTTTATTAACATATGCGACACCAGCATTATAATAAGCATCAGCCAGAGTGTCATTATGGGCAATCAGAGTATCACAAATAGCGATACATTCGTCGTAGTCTCCTTGATTAAGCAACAGATTACTTTTGGCAAAAAGAAACAATTCAGAAGAATCATTAGTCTGCAGGGCATCATTGACAATTGTCATAGCCCTTTCCGTCTGATTCGATGTGTTATAATAATCAATCAGTCTCGGGAAGAAATACGACGAACTTGGATTACATTCAAAGCCTTTTACCAATGACCATTCATAGTTTGGCTTGTCACCTTGTTGTTTATAGATTTCGGCCAGATATTGAAAGCAACTTTCCAGATGAAGTGTATCTTGCAAAGCCAGATCCTTATATTTGAGTGCCATCTCATGATCACCTGTCTGATAACCGCAAAGAACTGTCCAGAAAGCAGCCGTTCGATTGAGCGTGTCACGTTCATAATGATAATTCTCAAAAAGGGGCTGGCGCTGACAGTCAAGGAAGGCATCTATCATGGAAAATGCTTCTTTGTAATTCTGCTTGCGAAGAAAATACACTCCACCATTATAAAGGTTAGGACGATATATATTAAGAAAGGCAGAATTACTATTACGATACTTCAAATGCACACGTCCTTTTTTATCGGGAAGCGCATCAACACTGTCAAGCGACTGATAGTCACCAAACATTTTCAAGGCTAACTTAAATAAAGCAGCTGTGTCTTGTTGTTGGCGGAGATACATTCTCTCATTGCCTGCAAGATATTGTCCACGCACAGCCTCAGTCAGTATGACCCATACTTTAATGTTTTTCTGGTTTATACTGTCCTTCAACAACTTCCTCATCTGTTGCTCTGCCTGAGCAAGATTCTTACCGCTCTTTACGATGGTTTGCGCCTGTGAGATCTCTTTCTTCTGCGCGTAACAACAAGGCGTAAGGATGATCAAAAAAAGTAAGGCTAATGCGTGTAGCTTTTTCATTCAGTCAAAAATGGAGCCGACATTGAAGCCGGCTCCTCAAATTTAAATTATAAAAATCTTTATTTAATCAGACCCTCTAATGCCTTGGCATTTTCCTCATCACCAATCAGGTAATAAGCCTGGTAGAGGGTGTAAGGCCAGTTAACTGTCAGATGATCAGGATCCTTAGCCTTAATCTGATTCAAATTAGCGATAGACTCCTGCAACAACCCCTTGGCCTCAGGCGTCAGATTGCCGCCATTGGCATCCTTAAGAGTGATGGCCTGATTGTTCTGACAGAGAGCAAGGTTAAACTGCACTTGAATGAACTCGGGATCCATAGCAAGTGACTTCTTGTAACTTTCAATGGCATCAGCCCACTTCTGGTCTCCCATCTCGCTTTCACCCTTCAGGGCCCAAGCCATTTTGCTGGGATGCTGTGCTACCTGATTGTTAATGAGTGCATTCTTGGCAGCATTGTCATTGACTGACTGATAATATTCTGCCAGGAGTGAGAACATACGCTCGTTAGAGGGATCCTGATTGTAGAGCTCCTTGATGTCATTGAGATACTTCACAGAGTCTTCCTTCGTCTTCAGCTGAGCCTTCATAGAAAGAATCTTGATATCCATAGCATCTTTGGCAACGGCTGTATCACCAAGAGCTACACCAGCATAGCGACTTGCTGAAGGATAGTCCTGAGAGTTGTAGGCGGCCAATGAAGCGAAGTAGGCAATCTGTCCAAGATACTGATCCTTTGAGAAATCGAAATCTGAATACAGAGAATTACCCTTGCAGTTCACATAAGCTCCAAATGCAGCTGCTGCTGCCTTGAAGTCCTTATTGTTGTAATAGTCCTGACCTGCATTGATAAGAGCAGTACGGGCAGAATTCAGACGATCCTGGTTAGCCTTGTGGAACTTTGGTTTAATCTTACCCTTGGCATTAGGCAGCTGGTCATACTTTTCACATTCCAAAGCTGACTCTAAAGCTACACGGGCAGCTTCGTACATTCCATCTTTATCGTAGGGATCATCTTTCTTTGTAACCTGATTGGTAAGCATTACTTCCTGCTCCTTGTTAAATTTTGCAAGAGCGAGGTCTACAACCTTGTTCCAAGACTTGGCTCTTTCCTCGTCGTTCATACTTGAGAGACTGCTTTCAACAAGGCTTTTGGCCTCCTTGAAGTCCTTCAAACCCATTACCTTCTTTACTGCATCAGGATTCTGAGCATTGGCTGAGACAACCATACAGGCAGCTACAGCCATCAACATGATTTTTTTCATAATCTTTTAATTATTAAAAAGGTTCGTTTCTTTGACTATTTATTCTTTAAAAGGTTTAATTATTCTTCATTAGTTTCATTTTCATCATCTACGAAATCGACAATACTATCTTCATTATCGTTTTCATTGGATGTGAGTTCCTTGCGGAAGTTGTCATTGTTCTGATTCCATTCCTCACGACTCTTCTGCTCCACGATGGCTTCGAGTTCAGAACTCATCACCTTGCAAACGCTGGCAATGACATCATTCTTCTTCGCCAAGTTTATCAGACGCACACCTTGGGTGGCACGACCCATTACGCGGCATTCAGCCACCGACATCCGGATGACAATTCCACTCTTGTTTATGATCATCAGGTCATTGTCGTCGGTAACATTCTTGATGGCCACCAAACGACCGGTCTTTTCTGTGATATTAAGTGTCTTCACACCTTTACCACCACGGTTGGTAACACGGTAATCCTCCACCTGTGAACGCTTGCCGTAGCCTTCCTCTGATACCACCATAACAGTTTCCTTCTGTGGATCATTGACAACGACCATACCCACAACGGCATCATCTGCACCAGAGAGACGCATACCACGTACACCTGTTGCCACACGACCCATCGTACGAACAGTATTCTCATGGAAACGAACGGCACGTCCATTGCGGTCGGCCATAATGAGCTCATTCTTGCCATTCGTCAAACGTACATCAACGACTTCGTCGCCTTCCATAATATTAATGGCAATCACACCGTTGGCGCGAGGACGTGAGTAAGCTTCGAGGGATGTCTTCTTCACCGTACCATTCTTAGTAGCGAATACCACGAAGTGACTATTGATAAACTCCGTGTCTTCAAGTCCCTTGTTGCGCAGACGCATACAAGCATTAACAGCATCATCCGATTCGATATTGAGCATGTTCTGAATGGCGCGTCCCTTTGAAGTCTTGTCACCTTCAGGAATCTCATAGCACTTCAGCCAATAGCAACGTCCTTTCTTCGTGAAGAACATCATTGTCTGATGCATCGTAGCTGGATAAATATACTCCGTAAAGTCTGCATCACGCGAACGGGCTCCCTTAGAACCTACACCGCCACGAGCCTGCTCACGGAATTCAGAAAGCGGTGTGCGCTTAATATATCCCAAATGACTGATAGTGATGACAACAGGATCATTGGGATAGAAATCCTCGGCATTGAACTCATGCTCAGCAGGAACAATCTGCGTGCGACGTGCATCTCCATACTTTGCCTTCACTTCCTGAAGGTCATCTTTCATCACCTTCTTGCAAACCTCAGGATCATCGAGAATCGTCTGCAGGTAATCTATCTGCTTCATCAAGTCCTCATATTCCTTGTGCAACTCATCCATGCGCAAACCTGTAAGTTGGCTAAGACGCATATCAACAATTGCCTTGGATTGCAGTTCATCGAGTTCAAAACGCTTCTCCAAATTGCGCTGGGCTTCAACAGGCGTCTTTGAACCACGAATGATATGTACGACCTCATCAATATTGTCACAGGCAATGATAAGTCCTTCCAGGATATGGGCACGCTCCTTGGCTTTACGCAAATCAAACTGCGTACGACGGATAGTCACATCATGACGGTGAGCTATGAAATAGCCGATACATTCCTTCAATGAGAGCAACTTTGGCGAAAGGCGTGTCTTGTCATTCTTGCCAGGTACCAATGCGATATTGTTCACAGAGAAGGAGCTCTGCAAAGCAGTCATCTTGAAGAGTTTGTTAAGGATGACGTTAGCATTGGCATCTTTCTTCACGTCAATGACGATACGCATACCCTGACGACCTGTTTCGTCGTTGGCATTGGAAATACCTTCCAATTTGCCGTCCTTCACCAGATCAGCAATATATTCAATGAGCTGCTGCTTGTTTACGCCATAGGGAATCTCCGTGATGACGATTTTGTCGTGGTTTTCGCCGCTCTCTATCTCGGCCTTGGCTCTCATCACAATCCTGCCACGGCCAGTCTCATAAGCGTCCTTAACGCCTTGCAAACCATAGATAAAACCACCTGTTGGGAAATCCGGGGCAGGGATATACTGCATCAGACCTTCAGTATCTATGTCAGGGTTGTCAATATATGCACAGCAACCATCGATTACCTCGCCAAGATTATGAGTGGGCATATTCGTTGCCATACCCACAGCAATACCGTTACCTCCATTCACAAGCAGATTTGGAATCTTAGTAGGCATCACGGTAGGTTCTTGCAGGGTGTCGTCAAAGTTGTTGGCCATATCCACGGTATCCTTCTCCAGGTCATCCATGATATGCTCACCCATCTTGGAAAGGCGGCACTCTGTATATCGCATAGCGGCAGGAGAATCGCCGTCAACAGATCCAAAGTTACCTTGACCGTCCACCAGCGTATAGCGCATATTCCAATCCTGTCCCATACGGACAAGGGCACCATAGACAGAACTGTCGCCATGAGGGTGATATTTTCCAAGTACTTCACCTACTACGCGAGCACATTTCTTATAGGGCTGTGTGCTCACGTTATTAATTCCTTTCATTCCGTAGAGGATACGACGGTGTACTGGCTTAAAACCATCGCGAACATCAGGAAGGGCACGTGCTACAATTACCGACATCGAATAATCGATGTATGAACTTCGCATTTCCTCCTCAATGTTGATTTTAATAATTCGGTCGTTATCTAAAGTCTGACCGTCGTCGAATGTCTGATTATCGTCCATTGTTTATATTTGTTAATTTCCTTTCTAAGGTCGTTTTTTTGCGTTCTGAGCGCATAAGGCTCCTTTTAAACCATGCAAAATTACAAAAAAAAACTGAACCACGCAAACATTTAAGGAATTTAAGCATATATTTTTAATAAAAGGTAAATACAAGATTGATAATGGTAATTCATCATTAAACTAAAACCTGCATAATTATTGGGTTTTGATTTTTTAACGGCATAAAAAACCAAGAAATAAAGAACTGTGTTTCGCTATTCCAAGAAAATAATGTAATTTTGCACAAAATTTGGAGATTCCAGTTTTGAAACATCTACAGGGAACTTGAACAACAAACAACTATAAAATGAAAAAGAAACTCAACAAGGTGCTCGTACTGGGTTCGGGCGCTCTGAAAATCGGACAAGCCGGAGAGTTCGACTACTCTGGTTCGCAGGCACTTAAGGCGCTGCGGGAAGAAGGTATTTCATCAGTGCTCGTGAACCCCAACATTGCAACCATTCAGACTTCTGAAGGTATTGCCGACAAAGTTTATTTTCAACCGGTAACCACCCATTTCGTTACTGAAATCATCAAGAAGGAACGTCCCGACGGAATCCTGCTGGCTTTCGGAGGACAGACGGCGTTGAATTGTGGAACGGAACTTTATCTGAACGGCACATTAAAAGAATATGGTGTCGAGGTACTGGGTACTTCTGTTGAGGCCATCATGAACACGGAAGACCGTGACCTTTTTGTCAAGAAACTGGCGGAAGTAGAATTGAAAGTTCCTGTCAGCCACGCCGTGGAGAACATGGAGGATGCGTTGAAAGCTGCCAGAGAGATTGGTTTCCCTGTCATGATCCGTTCAGCTTACGCTTTAGGAGGCTTAGGTTCGGGTATTTGTCCAAATGAAAAGAAATTCATCGAATTGGCAGAAAGCGCCTTCACCTTTGCCCCACAGATCCTTGTAGAAGAATCCCTGAAAGGATGGAAGGAAATAGAATTTGAGTGCATCCGTGACGCCAACGACCATTGTTTCACCGTGGCATCCATGGAGAATTTCGACCCCTTGGGAATCCATACGGGCGAAAGTATCGTGGTGGCTCCTACCTGTTCACTTACGGCTGATCAGGTGAAACAGCTGCAGGAAATCACCATTAAGTGCGTACGTCATCTGGGCATCGTGGGTGAATGTAACATCCAGTTTGCGTTCAATGCTACGACTAACGACTACCGAATCATCGAAATCAATGCCCGCCTGAGCCGCTCTTCGGCATTGGCTTCTAAAGCCACGGGTTACCCTCTTGCCTTCGTGGCTGCCAAGATTGCTCTGGGTTACACCCTCGACCAGATTGGTGAAATGGGAACGCCTAATTCTGCCTATGTGGCTCCAAGTCTCGACTATATGATTTGTAAGATTCCTCGTTGGGACCTTACCAAATTCTCAGGCGTAAGCCGTCTTATCGGTTCCTCCATGAAATCCGTAGGCGAGATCATGAGTATCGGACGCAGTTTCGAAGAAATGATTCAGAAGGGATTGCGCATGATTGGCCAGGGCATGCATGGATTTGTCGGCAACGATCACACTAAGTTTGATAACCTTGAGGACGCCTTGCAGAATCCGACCGATCTGCGTATCTTCGCCATCGCTCAGGCTTTGGAAGAAGGCTACACGGTTGAACACATCGAGGAGCTCACTAAGATTGATGTTTGGTTCTTGGAGCGCCTGAAGCATATCGTAGATCTGAAACATGAACTTCAGTCATACAGCAAGTTGGAAGACATCTCTGATGAAAAACTTCGCGAGGTGAAAGCTGCCGGTTTCTCTGATTTCCAGATTGCACGTTTCGTTCTGAAGCCAACCGACAGCATGGAGAAAGAGAACCTTGCCGTCCGCAAGTACCGCAAGCAGCATGGCATCTTACCGTCTGTGAAGCGAATCAACACGG
The DNA here is from genome assembly GCA_902784755.1 of uncultured Prevotellaceae bacterium. GTDB lineage: Bacteria > Bacteroidota > Bacteroidia > Bacteroidales > Bacteroidaceae > Prevotella. Next base: position 23,803 of record CACZVX010000034.1, on the reverse strand, counting down.
TGGCCAGCGAACATCCTGAGCTTACCAACTATCTCTATTTCACGTATCTCTCACACGTAGAGCCTACAATGGCTGATGCTGAGGGTTCTGTAAAATGCCAGGCCACAGCAACATACAAAGCCGCAGAGCACGATATCGATTATTATAAAAACGAGAAATCAGTTATAGTTCTCGGTTCCGGCGCCTATCGCATTGGTTCCAGCGTGGAGTTCGACTGGTGTTCTGTGAATGCCATCAACACGGCCCGCAAACTTGGTTATAAGAGTATCATGATCAACTATAACCCCGAAACGGTATCTACTGACTATGACATGTGCGACCGTCTCTATTTTGACGAACTGTCAATGGAACGTGTGCTGGATGTTATCGATCTTGAACAGCCTCGTGGTGTCATTGTGAGTGTGGGTGGTCAGATTCCGAATAACCTTGCCATGAAGCTCTACCGCCAGGGAGTTCCCGTCTTGGGCACTTCACCCGTGAATATCGACCGTGCTGAGAACCGCGACAAATTCTCTGCCATGCTCGATAAACTCGGCATTGACCAGCCGGCATGGCGTGCGCTGACTTCTGAAGAAGACATCAAGGAATTCGTAGAGGAAGTGGGTTTCCCCGTTCTGGTGCGTCCTTCTTATGTGCTCTCGGGTGCTGCCATGAATGTCTGCTATGACTACGATGAGTTGCACCGCTTCCTGAATATGGCCACAGAAGTGTCGAAAGACTATCCTGTTGTGGTTTCTCAGTTCATGCAAGACACCAAGGAAATTGAATTCGATGCTGTCGCTGACAAAGGCGAGGTGGTGGAATACGCCATTTCCGAACACGTAGAGTATGCGGGTGTTCACTCAGGTGATGCCACAATGGTCTTCCCCGCACAGAACATTTATTTCTCCACTATCCGCCAGATTAAGAAGATTTCACGCAAGATTGCTAAGGAACTCAACATCAGCGGTCCTTTCAACATTCAGTTCCTCGCAAAGAACCGTGAAGTGAAGGTCATCGAGTGCAATCTTCGTGCCAGTCGCTCCTTCCCGTTTGTGTCCAAAATTCTGAAGCGCAACTTTATTGAGACCGCTACGAAGATTATGCTGGACGCTCCTTATCAGAGACCTGACCGTAGTGAATTTGACATCGACCGTATCGGTGTCAAGGCTTCTCAATTCTCCTTTGCCCGTCTGCAGAATGCTGACCCCGTCCTGGGTGTCGACATGAGTTCTACCGGTGAGGTAGGCTGTTTGGGTGACGACCTCAACGAGGCATTGCTCAATGCGCTGATTGCTACGGGTTACCGCCTGCCCAAGAAGAACATCCTGATTTCTTCAGGAGCTGTGAAAGGCAAGGTGGCCCTGCTGGAGCCTGCTCGTGAGTTGGTGAAGAACGGCTACAATATCTTCGCTACAGCCGGAACAGCCAAGTTCTTTAAGGAGAACGGCGTTGCAGCAACACCAGTGGCCTGGCCTGACGAAGATGCCGAGAACAATGTGATGAACATGATTCAGGCTCACCAGCTTGATCTCATCATCAACGTACCCAAAAACCACTCCAACCGTGAGCTGACCAACGGCTATCGTATCCGTCGAGGCGCCATCGACCACAACATTCCTCTGATGACCAATGTCCGTCTGGCAAAGGCATTCATTGAGGCCTTCTGCGCCTTGTCTTTGGATGATGTCAAGATTAAGAGTTGGCAGGAATATAACAACTAATAGTTAAAAGGTTAAAGGTTAAAGTTTTTAGTTTAGATTTTAACTGATTGGACGGAAACAATATAGAAGTACGCAATGCCCGCGTAAACAATCTTAAAGGTATTTCGCTGGACATCCCCCGCGACAAGTTTATTGTTGTGGCTGGTGTTTCAGGCAGCGGAAAATCTTCTCTGGCCTTCGACACACTTTATGCCGAAGGTCAGCGTCGTTATGTGGAGTCGCTCAGTTCCTATGCGCGCCAGTTTCTCGGACGTATGAGCAAACCAGAATGTGACACCATCAAAGGATTGCCGCCAGCCATTGCCATCGAGCAGAAAACCATCGCCCGCAACCCGCGTTCCACGGTAGGAACCTCCACGGAAATCTATGAATACCTGCGACTGCTCTTTGCCCGCATAGGCAGGACATACTCTCCTATCAGCGGTCAGGAGGTGAAAAAGCACTCCACGGAGGATATCCTTGCGTGCACCCGCCAATTTCAACAAGGCACAAAGTTCGTGATGCTGGCTCCACTGGTTATTCCCGGAGAACGTTCTCTTGGCAAGCAACTGCAAATGGAGCTTCAGCAGGGCTATGCGCGCATATATTATAAAGGTGAATTCCACCGCATTGAGGATTTCCTGGAAAATGAGGACCTTCTCAAAGACGCCGACAAGGAACGGCTCAGCAGGAATGAGCATGTGATTTGGCTGCTCATTAGCCGGATGACTGTGGATGATGCACCTGACAATGTTTCCCGTTTGCTTGATTCCGCGGAGACAGCACTATACGAAGGCGACGGCGAATGCCGACTTATGTTCCTCCCGAGCAACATTTCCTTCGATTTCTCCACGCGCTTCGAAGCTGACGGCATCAAGTTTGAGGAGCCTAACGACAATATGTTCTCCTTCAACTCACCATTGGGTGCCTGCCCTACATGTGAGGGTTTCGGCCGCATCATCGGCATCGATGAGAAACTGGTGATTCCCAACAGTACGCTTTCTGTCTATGACGGTTGTGTACAATGCTGGCACGGTGAGAAGATGAAGCAATGGCAGGATGAATTCTGCCGTCGCGCTGCACGTGATAATTTCCCCATTTTCAAGCCCTATATGGACCTGACGCGACAGGAAAAGGATTGGCTTTGGCATGGATTGCCCTCCGACTCGAAGGATCTTCACAAGCAGGTGAGTATCGATGCTTTCTTCCAGATGGTGAAGGAAAACCAGTACAAGATACAATACCGCGTGATGATGAGCCGCTATCGTGGCAAAACCGTCTGTCCTGATTGTCACGGCACCCGACTGAAGAAAGAGTCGGAATATGTGAAAATCAACGGGATGAGCATCGCCAATCTCGTGGAAATGCCCATCGGCAACCTGAAGCAATGGTTCGACAACCTGCCCCTGAGCGACCACGATGCTGAAGTAGGAAAACGCCTGCTTACTGAAATCCGTTCACGTCTTCAATTCCTTGTAGATGTAGGACTTAGCTACCTGACGCTCAACCGTCAGTCGAACACTTTGTCGGGTGGTGAAAGTCAGCGAATCAACCTCACCACTTCTCTCGGCAGTTCACTTGTGGGAAGTCTTTATATTCTCGATGAACCCAGTATCGGTCTTCACACGCGTGACTCCTTCCGGCTCATCCATGTGCTGAAGGAACTGCAGAGTTTAGGCAATACGGTAATCGTGGTGGAACACGACGAGGAGATCATGCGCGCTGCTGACTATCTGATTGATATCGGCCCTGATGCCGGACGACTGGGCGGTGAGATTGTATTTCAGGGCAATGTGTCAGACATTGTGAAAGATCCTGATTCGCTTAAGACCAAAGCACTCTTGGAGAAATACCCGCAAAGCTACTCCATCAAATACCTCACGGGCACGGAAACCATTGACGTCCCGAAAAGCCGCCGTACTTGGAATCGCAGCATTCTGCTGAGAGGCTGCCGCATGAACAACCTGAAAGGCATCAATGCGGAGTTTCCGCTTAATGTGATGACCGTTATTACAGGTGTCTCGGGTAGCGGGAAGTCGTCGCTTGTAAAGGGTATCCTCTACCCTGCCCTGAAGCGCCATCTCGACGAGGTCGCTGAACTGCCTGGCGAGTATATTGCCTTGGAGGGCGACTGGCAGGCCATCAAGCATGTGGAGTTAGTGGATCAGAATCCCATTGGCAAGAGCACGCGCTCCAATCCTGCCACCTATGTGAAGGCCTACGATGCCATCCGCCAATTGTTTTCAGAACAACCTCTGTCTAAACAGATGGGATTCACGCCTCAGTATTTCTCCTTCAATGCCGACGGAGGCCGTTGCGAGGAATGCCAGGGAGCAGGTGTCATCACGGTGGAAATGCAGTTCATGGCCGATCTCACTTTAACCTGCGAAGCCTGTCACGGACAGCGTTTCAAGCACGACATCCTGGAAGTCCGTTTCCATGAGAAGAACATCAACGATGTGCTGGAGATGACCGTTTCGGAAGCCATTGAGTTCTTCAGCGAATACAAGGAAAAGACCATTGTTGACCGTCTGAAGCCCCTTGAGGACGTGGGACTTGGCTACATCAAACTTGGACAGAACAGCTCCACGCTCTCCGGAGGAGAAAACCAGCGCGTCAAGCTCGGATACTTCATCGGTAAGGAGCAGCAAGAACCCACCTTGTTCATCTTTGACGAGCCGACCACAGGCCTGCATTTCCATGACATCAAACGGCTTCTGGCGGCATTCAATGCCCTCATCGAACGTGGGCACAGCATCATTGTCATTGAGCACAACCTCGATGTCGTGAAGTATGCCGACCACATCATCGACTTAGGACCTGAAGGTGGTGACCGTGGCGGCATGATAGTTTGTCAGGGAACTCCCGAAGAGATTGTCACCTGTAAAGAAAGTATCACGGGTAAGTATTTGGCTGAAAAGCTATGAAGCGGAAGCAATTGAAAAAAACGGGAAAATCTTTGGTGAAAAGAAAAAATTCCATTACCTTTGCACTCGCTTTTGCATAAAAGCCGATATGGCTCAGTTGGTAGAGCAACGCATTCGTAATGCGTGGGTCGGGGGTTCGAGTCCCCCTATCGGCTCCACTCTAATTAAATTCCTACCCATTTTAGTCGAAACATTGCGGTAATAGCTCAGTTGGTAGAGCATTGGCTTCCCAAGCCGAGGGTCGCGGGTTCGAGTCCCGTTTACCGCTCAACTTATGAATAAGTTTTTATTATGGGCCGTAGTCGCCTTGATGACTACCTTGAGCGCCCAAGCACAGGAGGAGAACAATAAGGGTGATAAACCTCGTGAAACATATCTTACGGAAGCCACACGTCCCCGTGGTTCCCATATTCTGCCTGCGCCGCCATCGTTTACCGGTGAAGAATTCGCCAATGACTTATATTATTACCAATGGGGAAAGGCGCAACGCCAAGACCAACACCTCCGGGAAGAACTAATCCATACAGATACCACAGGCATCTTCAAATTGTTCAGCGAGGCCATGGGCATCAAAATGAGCAGGAAGATGACTCCGGAGATCTACAAACTCGCCAGGAAAGCTCTTGACGACGCCCATGAGGCTGTGGATGTGGCGCAGAAACATTTCAATCGCACGAAGCCCTTTGTCAAGTTTCATGAGGAATCCCTGAAGCCAGAGGGATACATCCACAATTTCAAGGACAAAGGCGACAGCTATCCCAGTGGTCACGCCACCCGTGGTTGGATGATGGCCTTTGTTTTGAGCAATGTGGCTCCCGAACGTACTGAGCCCCTGATGAACTACGCACGCCAGTTTGCATTGAACCGCGTCATCATGGGCCGTCATTGGAAGAGCGATATCGATGCCGGATTGATGCTTGCTGCCGCCTTATTTGCCGACATTTCAGCTTGCGAAGCCTACCAAAAGCAGCTTATCAAGGCCAAAGCAGAGTACGAATCTATACGGTAATGGCCACTTGACGATTGCCAGATAGAGATACGACGAGTCCACCATCCCTCCAGAATGCCCTGTTTATCGGGGTTCTCCGCCCAAGCGATTACAGGATTAAAGGATTACAGGATTACACCCTAAAATATGTGCCCCGTTGGGGAATCATCTGGCCATCTTGAAGGCTACGTGCTTGCAGTAGAGGGTAACGTAGAGGGTGTTGTTTTGACCGATGGCAAACCATTCGGCAGCCGTGGGTATCGAGTACGAAGGCATATATCTCAGTTGAAAAGGTCAACGTTTCCAGAACAAAGGCTACAAACCCAGGAAAAGGGGCAACATTATACAGGGAAAGACAATTTGCCACATCGCCACTTTGCCACTTTGCCACATTAAGGTGGTTCCGACTTTCGGAGATTCGTGTAGAGTACTATAGTTATTATAATATATAATATATATATTATATATTATAATAAAATTACTATACTTACAACCCACAATATTTTTTACTCCAATTTGTTTCAATCCATAACCTCTCCCCCCTGGCCTACCCCCTTGGAAGGTGCTTAATGTGGCAAAGTGGCATTGTGGCATTGTGGCATTTTCGGGTTTGCACAAAAAATCCCCTCCCGAAATTGAGGAGGGGCTCTCTCCTCCCCTCGGGGAGGAAGGGAGGGGGGTAGTACTCGCCCAGATACTGCACTATGCGGTTCACCTGTCGGGGTGTGAATGTGCGCTGGCGGCCGGTGTAGCTATGCTGATCCAGTGCTGTAATTTTTTCCATGCGGCTATCCCACCGAGTTGGGGGAAGTAGAGTTGTGCCAACTCCATGCGCCCGCGTTCCTTGTAGTTACTCATATTTTAAGGTTCTGAGGTTTTCAGATTGTAAGGTTATATTTGTACACAGAGACACAAAGACACAGAGTTTTGTTTTAAGTCCCCTCCTTAGAAAGGAGGGGCTGGGGGTGGTTGATTTTCTCCGAGAACTCATCTGGGCGCTTCGCTTGAAATTATCTTTAAAATTATTATTGACGGAAGCGACAACGATTATTTGTTTAATTTTATATTTAATTTCGAGGGCGAAGCCCGACCAAAAGATTACGCGAAGTTTTCTTTTTCGTGTAAAGGATGGCAAACGCATGCATTTCCCTCTCGGTTTTATCAGAAAAGCAGTAATTTTTCGTCTCGGTTTTATCAGAAAAAACAGCTATGCTTGCTTAACCACCCCTAGCCCCTCCTTCAAAAGGAGGGGAGTTTGTGAATTTTGTTTATCAGCGTCAATGCAATTTTTTTGTGTGGGTTCTGTGTTCGAAAACCCTCTGTGTCTCTGTGTACCATTAAATAAAACCCCGCTTTAGAGTCGCCCCTTATCAAGGGGCTCAAAAAGTGTTCCGTAAAAATAGCATTTTTGCATTCTCTCTCCGTCATTCTTACAGCGCTTCATTGGCATTCTTGCAAGGTTTCCACGCCATTTAAGCAGCCCAGAGCCTTCATAAGTGCATCTAATTGCACGTAACTGCACCTAAGTGTATCATAAGTGTATCATAAGTGCACCTAAGTGTATCATAACTGGTATCTGCGTCAGAGATTCTTCGTAACTTTGCTCTCGCAAACAAGTTGCAAGAGCGAATAAAGGCTGCGGCTCAGCATAGCTCGAGCGAGCTCGGCTCTGCGTTCACCTTGCACTTTATTTGCAGTACGAAAAGTGAAGAGTGAAGAGTGAAGAATCCAATGGCGCCTCGGGTTTGGAACTTGAAACTCTCAGCAGCGAATCATCTGAAAAATCCTGGCGTGGTCAGGAGATCACTTTGAAGCGGGCGAACTTCAAGAGAAGCTGTTTGGTACCAGAATTGCGGAACTCCACCGTGGCCTTCTGATTCTCTCCTACCCCTTCCACTTTGATGACGGTACCGATGCCGAAACGCTCATGCTCGATGGTCTGCCCTTCCTGAAGGCCGGAGGGGGCTGCTGAAGGACGGGAGACCGAGGCTGGCGTATGGTTGACCACAGAGGAAATGCGGCGGAGATTGCCACCACTGGCAGCAAGGGTGCGCTTGAAAGCAGGCGTGAAGGGATCACGTGGAGGCTCTTCACGATGAACGACCTCGCGAGGTTTGGGATCTGCTCGGAACTGAGTGGCAACAGGATTGGAATTCTGGTAACGGCGACCATCTCCGAAAAGGGTATTTTCAAAACGGCTGCCTGAACCATAGGATGAACGGCGTGTCTGCTCGAAAGCACCACTATCATCGGCAATCAGCGAGGGGTCAATATCACGGAGGAAACGGCTGGGTGAACCGAATTCCATATGGCCATAACGCCAGCGACTCTTGGCATAGGTGAGATAGCAATGCTTCTCTGCACGCGTGATAGCAACATAGAGCAGCCGCCGCTCTTCTTCGAGTTCACGCTTGGAATTGGTACTCAACGGGGAGGGGAAAATGTTCTCTTCGAGACCTACCACAAAGACCGTGGGGAATTCAAGACCCTTGGCAGAATGAACGGTCATCAGCGTCACCTTCCGCTGTTCGTCTTCATTGCCGTCGCTGTCTAAATCGGTCAGCAGGGAGACTTCCTGAAGATAATCACGAAGCGAGATTTCATTCTCAAGTCCTTCCTCTCGCCTACTCTCCACAAAGTCTTGAAGTCCTGCCAGGAATTCATCCAGGTTCTCCTGACGACTGATGGATTCAGGATCGGAGCTGCTATACAAGTCCTTGCTGATGCCGCTCTCGATGATGATAGCATGGCCCAACTGATAAGCATCGCTCTCCTCAAAACGCCGGATGAAACTATCGATCAACGCACGGAAGCCATCAAGTTTGGTAAGGGTTCCCTTGTTCACACCCAAGCCGTAGAGCACAGGGTCGCTGATGACCGACCAGAAACTCACACCATGCAGATTAGCGCAACTGGAAATCTTGGTAACGGTGGTATTACCGATTCCTCTTGCAGGATAGTTGACGATGCGCTTGAAAGCCTCCTCGTCATTGGGGTTAACGACCAGACGGAAGTAGGCAATGATATCCTTGATTTCCTTACGCTGATAGAAGCTGAGACCGCCATAAACCCTGTAAGGAATGCCTTGCTTGAGCATCTCATCCTCGAAAGCGCGGCTCTGGGCATTGGTGCGATAGAGAATGGCAAAATCGTTATACTGGCAGTTTTCCCTGCGCATCAGCCGTCGGATTTCGTTGCAGACGATGGAAGCTTCTTCCTTATCGCTGTAGGCCTCCTTCAGAATGACACGGTCGCCCTCGTCATTACGACTATAGACATCTTTGGGAATCTGCCGCTCGTTCTTCTTGATAAGACTGTTGGCAGCCTGTACGATGCGCTGCGTGCTGCGGTAATTCTGTTCCAGCTTGAATAATTTGGTTCCCTGATACATCTGCTGGAAATCGAGAATGTTGTCGATATTGGCACCACGGAAACCATAGATACTCTGGGCATCGTCGCCCACCACACAGACATGCTGATGGTCCTTTGTTAGCTGGAGAACGATTCGCTGCTGAACGGAATTCGTGTCCTGATACTCATCCACCAGAACAAACTGAAAACGCTGGGCATACTTCTGCCGGATGTCTTCATGTTCACGGAAGAGCGTATAGGTAAGTGTAAGTAGGTCATCGAAGTCCATAGCATTGCTCTGCTTGCAACGGTTCTGATAGTTAAGGAATATCTGTGGCATAGCCGGCATCTTCTGAAGGATGTCCCGTTCCACCAGTTCACGGTGCTGGGCATATTCATGGGCAAGAATGAGGTGATTTTTGGCCATGGATATACGGTTGTGAACCGTAGAGGGTTTATAGACTTTCTCATCAAGATTCATTTCCTTGATGATAGCCTTCACAAGTGAGCGCGAATCGCCATCGTCGTAAATCGTGAAGTTGCCGTTATATCCGATATGCTCTGCCTCCACACGAAGAATACGTGAGAAGATGCTGTGGAAGGTACCCATATAGAGATAGCGTGCCGATTCTGCACCCACCAGTCTTCCGATGCGCTCCTTCATCTCACGGGCGGCCTTGTTGGTGAAGGTAAGGGCCAGAATATTCCAGGGTTTCATTCCCAGCTCCAGCAGATAAGCTATCTTGTAGGTAAGCACACGCGTCTTACCTGATCCTGCACCGGCAATCACCAATGAGGGACCTTCATTATATTCCACAGCCAGCCGCTGCGATTCGTTGAGTTCTTCCTTCAGATTCATTCGTTCAAGGTTACTTTTCACTTATCGCTTCTTATAAATTCCTCCGTCAACGGTTCTGGGATCCACATCCTGACCTTCTTTCGGGAAAAGCGGAATGAACCTCATCTCCTTCATAATCTTCACCTTGCGCTTCACCATATAATTGGAAGGATTCTTCGAGGAGAACTTACGGGGATTGGGAAGTGTGGCGGCTATCAAGGCACAGTCAGAACGCGTCAGTTCCGACGCCTTACAGCCAAAATGCTCTTTGGCAACAGCCTCTACACCATAGATACCATCGCCCATCTCGATGCTGTTGAGATAGACCTCCATGATGCGCTGCTTGCTCCAAACGAACTCTATCAATACCGTGAAATAGGCTTCAAGACCCTTGCGCACCCAGGAACGCCCAGGCCATAGGAAGACATTCTTCGCAGTCTGCTGACTGATGGTGCTGCCTCCACGCATACGTTTGCTTTCCATATTATGCATTGCTGCCTTCTCAATGGCCTCATAATCGAAGCCATGATGCTGCAGAAAGCGCTGGTCTTCGCTGGCCATTACTGCCACGGGCATGGAAGGCGACATCTTCTCCAGGCTTACCCATGAGTGACTAAGCTTCAGTTCCTGCCCTTCTTGCAACTGTTCATACATCCGGATAAACATAAGCGGAGTGAAGAACACGGGGAGGAACCGTAATATCACAACAGCAAGGATGGTGGAGCCAAAGAAGGCTACCACCATCCATTTAATAAATTTCTTAATGAATTTCAATTGATTCTGAGTTTATGAGTTTGTGAGTATAAAAGACTTAATTGCTCATTATCTCATTTTCTCAATTTCTCATTCTGCTTAATTGAGCTCACCGTTGTTAGCCTTCTCAATCATCTTCTCACTTGCATAGAGATATACCTCCACACGACGGTTAGCCTGCTGGCCTGCCTTTGTAGAGTTATCAGCTACAGGATTTGACTCACCATAGCCAGTCACATTCTTAAACTGGTTATAGCTAACACCCTGACTTGTGAGATAGTTCTTCACACTCTCTGCGCGCTGCTGGCTGAGGTTGAGGTTCTTCTGGGCACTCTGCTCAGCGGTGGAATTCTTCCATCCCTGATTGTCCGTGTAGCCCTGAACGTCAACAGCCAAATCTGCATCGTTCTTCAAGAGGTTTGCGAAATCGTTAAGGTCAGCCTTTGACTTGCTAGCCAATGTTGCAGAACTGGTGGCAAACAGAAGTCCGCTATCGAAAGTAACCTTCACGGCCTTAAGACCGTTAGCGTCAGTAATTTCTTCAACTTTTGCATTTTCCATTTCAGCTTGAGCCTTAGCCTTCACCTTATCCATGTGCTTACCGATAAGAGCACCAGTACCAGCACCTACAGCACCACCGATAGCAGCACCAATAGCTGCGCCCTTGGCATCTTTTCCTATTACAGCGCCTAATACGCCACCCAATACAGCACCGCCTCCAGCACCGATTAATGAACCAGAACCAGTATTCGTGCTACAACTCACTAACATAGCGAGGCTGAGCCCCAATGTTACAATCTTTAAATTCTTCATTTTACTTAATGTTTAAAAATTAGCGAATTTTCGTGGCAAATATAGTGCTTTTCTGTAGATTCTCCAAATTTTTTTTGTAATTTTGCACGCAAATTATAAAACAACAAAGATTTTAACAATGGCAAAAGAACTAAAAGAACTCACAAAACGGGCTGACAATTACAGTCAGTGGTATAATGATCTTGTCGTAAAAGCCGACCTTGCTGAGCAGTCGGCCGTGCGTGGATGTATGGTTATCAAACCCTACGGCTATGCTATCTGGGAGAAGATGCAGCACCAACTTGACACCATGTTCAAGGAAACAGGTGCACAGAACGCATATTTTCCGCTGCTCATCCCAAAGAGTTTCCTGTCGCGTGAAGCAGAACACGTAGAAGGCTTCGCCAAGGAATGTGCCGTGGTGACCCACTATCGCCTGCGTGCCAAGGAAGACAAGAGTGGTGTTGAAGTTGACCCAGCTGCCAAGCTTGAAGAAGAACTCATCATCCGTCCTACTTCAGAAACAATTATCTGGAATACCTATAAGAACTGGATTCAGTCGTGGCGCGATCTGCCCCTGATGTGCAACCAATGGTGTAACGTGATGCGCTGGGAGATGCGCACACGTCCTTTCCTCCGCACCAGCGAATTCCTCTGGCAGGAAGGTCACACCGCACACGCTACCCGTGAAGAAGCTGAAGAGGAAGCACAGAAGATGCTGAAGGTGTATGCCAAGTTTGCTGAGGAATGGATGGCTGTGCCTGTGGTGCAGGGTGTGAAGAGTGAGACGGAGCGCTTTGCCGGTGCCCTTGACACTTACACCATTGAAGCCATGATGCAGGACGGAAAGGCTCTTCAGAGTGGAACTTCCCACTTCCTCGGCCAGAACTTCGCCAAGGCTTTCGATGTCACCTATTTAAATAAGGAGAACAAACCTGAATACGTATGGGCTACTTCATGGGGTGTCTCTACCCGACTGATTGGTGCCCTCATCATGACTCATTCTGATGATAACGGACTTGTACTGCCTCCGCGCCTTGCTCCTATTCAAGTGGTCATCATACCTATTGCCAACAAGGCAGAGCAGCTGGCAGCTGTCAGCGAGAAGGTGCAGCCAATCATTGAAAGTCTGCGCCAGCTCGGTATCACCGTGAAATACGATGATGCTGACAACAAGCGTCCCGGCTTCAAGTTTGCCGACTATGAACTGAAGGGTGTTCCCGTACGTCTTGTACTCGGTGCACGTGACTTGGAGAACGGCACTATCGAAGTGATGCGCCGCGATACGCTCGAGAAAGAATCACGTCCTATTGAGGGCATTGTGGAATACGTGAAACAGCTGCTCGAAGACATTCAGCAGAACATCTTCAAGAAGGCCAAGGATTACCGCGACAGCCGCATCTACGAATGCGAGAACTACGAGGAGTTCAAGGAGCGCGTGAAGGACGGCGGTTTCTTCCTCTGTCATTGGGATGGTACTGCAGAGACCGAAGCCCTTATTAAGGAAGAGACACAGGCAACCATCCGTTGCGTGCCTTTCGGCGTAGAACAGACACCCGGTGTGGATATGGTTACTGGCAAACCTGCCAAATACCGTGTCATTATTGCCCGCAGCTATTAAACGGGTTTCCGGAAACTTATGCGTATTGCAATCATAGGAGGTGGCGCAGCAGGCTTTTTTGCTGCCATCAGGGCCAAGGAATTAAGGCCCGATGCCTATGTTGCAATCTATGAAAAAGGCAGTCGGCCACTGGCTAAAGTGGCTATCACCGGGGGTGGACGCTGTAACCTGACCAATTCCTTTAATGAGGTTAGGGATTTAAAGCAGGTATATCCCCGGGGTGCCCAGCTGATGAAGCGCCTTTTCAATACTTTCAACTATAAAGACACATACGAATGGTTTGAAAGTCGGGGCGTAAAACTGGTAACACAGGATGATGAATGTGTGTTCCCGCATTCACAATCCTCCCAGAGCATCATCGACTGTCTGATTAACAATGCCCGAAGGTTAGGTGTGGACATTCTGCCACATCATGCCCTCGGGCAAATTATTACTAAGGAAGACACACTTCATCTTGTTTTCAATAACGGGCAGAAAGAGGCAGATGCCGACCGTGTCATCATCACAACAGGAGGACATCCGCAGGAAAATGCTTTTGACTACCTGAAGCAATTGGGGCACGAAATAGTATCTCCCATTCCTTCGCTTTTCACTTTCAACATTCCCGACAAATCCATTCACGAACTGATGGGAACAGTGGTGGAAAACGCCATCACAACCATCGTGGGAACCAAGATGAGAAGTGAGGGACCTTTGCTCATCACGCATTGGGGCATGAGCGGTCCTGCCATTTTGCGTCTTTCTTCTTATGGCGCCAGATGGATGGCTGAGAAGAACTACCGTTTCCAGATTTCCGTCGACTGGGTTGGTGAGACGAATGCTTCTATTGTCAGCGAAAGACTCCATGAGGCAGCAACGGGAAATAGCGGAAAACAAATCGGCAATGTGCGCCCCTTTGGCCTTCCGTCACGCCTCTGGTTCTTTTTACTGAAAAGAGCAGAGATTCCTTCTGAAAGGAGATGGGGAGAAATAGGAAGGAAAAATCTGAATAAACTTGTGGAAACCCTGACTAACGACATCTATCTTGTGGAAGGAAAGAGCAGCTGGCGGGAGGAATTCGTTACCTGTGGCGGCATCTCATTGTCGTCAATACAACCCAACACCTTGGAAAGCAAACACGTCAAAGGTCTTTACTTTGCAGGAGAAGTCTGTGATATAGATGCTGTCACCGGAGGTTTTAATCTGCAGGCGGCGTGGACGATGGGCTACGTAGCAGGCACCCACGCCGTAAGCGACTAATAGCAAATCAGCTTTAAGGATGGAAAGCCTTTGTATTTTGATAAGTTGATACAACTCATATTAGGCTTTTCCTTGGAATACGAACTGTCGTTTGCTTGTGTAAAACCTTCAGCCATAGCCTCTTGTAAGAATTCCTGACGCGGTTCATCAGAATCAAAAATATATTCGATAAAAGTCTTTCCGGGACGTATATGCCAGATGATACCCGTGAAATACTTGTCATCAGGTTCCATCGAATTCTGGTCTTCGCTCTGCTTCATGTGAAAAGCATATCCCAGCGTCCTTTCACTTTCAGTCACAATAGAGCCTACATTATCGAAATATTTTACCTTCTCAAAGATCTTCTTATATTTCGTGTTCTTCATCATGTCCTCAACCTTAAAGGTTCCATTCTCCCGTTCATCAAAGGAGAAATTCTTGAGATGAAGCATCATATAACGCACTTCTGACTTTTTAGTATCGTCTTCGCTCATCACGATGAGTTCATCTTCGGGATTGTCAGATTCTACTCTCTGTTTCCCGTTGCCACAACTGATGATGGCCGGTATAGCGATGAATAACAAGGCCGTAGCCGTGACAAATTGTCTTAATATCTTCATAGGATAATGATTAGTAATTTTCATAGTTTATCTGACTTTCAGTCTCTGCCCCACTCTGATACTCTCATCAGGTGAGATTCCGTTCATCTTATATAAGGACTTCAGACGAATGCCATAATACTGCGCAATGCTATACATACTCTCGCCAGCCCTCACGATATGGGGACGATTCTTAAACTCCTTGTCTGCGCGCTTCTGCTTTTTCTTAAGCCAGATGATTTCACCAGGCACCAATGGGTCTTTTGAATCACGTTCGTTGTAACGGGCAATCTTCTTATAGGAAATGCCGATTTCCTTACCTATCAACTTAAAGGTATCACCCTGTCGGGCATATAAATAATAGTTCTTATTATAAATATGTATAGAATGGAGCTGTCCATTACCGTCTACAGGCTGATCTGTACCAGAACGCTTAGCCATGAACTTATCGTAGCTCTTGGCATTATCGTACTGATAGAGTTTGTAGAGTTCTATAATGCCTATCAGCTGTGAAGCATAACGGGGATTAGTAGCATAGCCCGCAGCCTTCAGGCCATTAGCCCATCCTTTATAGTCAGTAATAGGAAGTGAAAAAAGACTTCTGTATCGCTGCCCGTTACGCAGGAATTTGCAATGATCCTCATAACTTTGAAGAGCATTATCGTAGGCACGGAAACACTCCTGCAATTCATCATCATCATGATAAATCGTACGGCCTGTCCAATCATGACATTTAATTCCAAAGTGGTTGTTGCCCTTACGGGTCAGCTCGCTACTTCCAGCACCACTCTCCAGAATACCCTGAGCAAGTGTGATGCTTGCGGGCACCCGATAACGAATCATTTCTTCGATGGCCAAGTCTTTATACTGGTCAATATAGCTTTGGTATTTAGCGTTCCAGCGCATCTGTGCATTTGCCGACAAAAAGCACATCACAGAAACGAGAATAACTAGACATTTTTTCATATTGCCTACAAAATTAAATTAAAATAAAAAGAATACCAAATATTTTGCTTATTTTTGCAGAATGAAATCAGAAGAAGAGCTCTGAAGCGCCTCTGGCAACATGTATTCATGCTGATGGCACGGATTTTGCCAAATGTTCTTCTGATTGATAACAATAAAAAAGAAAGGAATAAAAACATGGCGAGCCAATTTTCACCCAAAGTATCGGAAATCCTTGCATTCAGCCGCGAGGAAGCCGCACGACTTGCCAGTCGTTCTGTGGGGCCTGAGCACCTGATGCTCGGATTGCTCCGCGAAAGAAACAGCATAATTAGCGACATTTTGTCACAAGCTAATATTGATCCCCAGGCCATGAAACAGGAACTGGAGATGCAAGTACGTGAAAGTGATTTCAAACAACCCCTGAACACTCAGGAACTGGTGCTTAACACCCAAGCCTCTAATATTCTAAAACTTGCTGTCCTGGAGGCCAGGATGCAGGCAATGAATACCGTGGAGGAGCAACACCTGTTGCTGGCTATTCTGCATGACCAGACCAACAACGGTGCTAAGGCTGTATTGGAGTCCAACAACATGACCTATGATGATGCGCTTCGATATATTCAACAAACTGCGGGACACACAACTGACGGCTTGAGTCTCTCGGATGATGAAGAGGATGAGCTGGACGAGCCTATCGGTAACCATCAAAATACAAATAGCCAAAGTGCGACAGCACGTAAGAACACCAAGTCTGGAACTCCTGTGCTTGACAATTTTGGCACAGACCTCACTAAAGCTGCTGCTGAGGGGAAACTTGATCCAATGGTAGGACGTGAACGAGAAATCGAACGCGTTACCGAAATTCTCGGCCGTCGGAAGAAAAATAATCCTGTGCTTATTGGTGAACCGGGTGTAGGTAAAAGTGCCATCGTAGAAGGCCTGGCACAGCTTATTGTTAAGAAACGTACCAGTCCCACCCTTTTCAACAAACGCCTTATCAACCTTGATATGACGAGTGTTGTAGCAGGTACAAAGTATCGTGGACAATTCGAGGAACGCATCAAGGCTCTGATCAAAGAAATAGAGAACAATCCTGATGTGATTATCTTTATCGACGAGATTCACACGATGGTGGGTGCAGGCAGTACCCCTGGAAGTATGGATGCGGCAAACATCCTGAAACCAGCTCTGGCACGTGGAACCATTCAATGTATTGGTGCCACGACCCTTAATGAATACCGTAATTCCATAGAAAAAGACGGAGCGCTTGAGCGCCGATTCCAGAAAGTCATCGTGGAACCCACCAATGTTGAGGAGACTACTGAAATACTCAACAACATCAAGGAGCGTTATGAGCAGCACCATCACGTCAGCTATTCTGACGATGCCATTTTGGCGTGCGTCAAATTGACAGACAGATATATAAATGACCGCTTCTTCCCCGACAAGGCCATCGATGCGCTTGATGAGGTGGGAGCTCGTGTACATCAACGCCATGCTCAGGTCCCACCTGAGATTACGGCGAAGGAAAAAGAGATCCAGACCGTTATCGGAAAGAAACAGCAAGCTGTGAAGAATCAGAATTTCGAGCTGGCCGCAGGATACCGCGACCGTCAGGTTCAACTTGAATCGGAATTGAATGCCTTACAGCAAAAATGGAGTCAGGGAGATGCCGAAAAGCGTATAGATGTCACCGAAAAGGATGTTGCTGATGTAGTCTCCATGATGAGTGGCGTGCCCGTACAACGTATGGCTGAAAAGGAAGGCGTACGCCTCAAAAACATGGCTGAAGAGCTAAAACGTGAGGTTATTGCTCAGGACAAAGCCATTGAGAAGATTGTAAAGGCTATTCAGCGAAATCGCGTGGGATTGAAAGATCCGAATCATCCTATTGGTGCCTTTATGTTCTTAGGACCTACGGGTGTGGGAAAGACATACCTTGCTAAAAAACTTGCTGAGCACATGTTTGGTTCTGAGGATGCCCTCATCCGTGTGGATATGAGCGAATACAGCGAGAGTTTCAATACTTCCAGATTAGTTGGTGCACCTCCGGGATACGTAGGTTATGAAGAAGGTGGACAACTCACAGAGAAAGTTCGCCGGAAGCCTTACTCTATCGTTCTTCTCGACGAGATAGAAAAAGCGCATAGCAATGTTTTCAACATGCTGTTACAAGTGCTCGACGAAGGCCGCCTTACCGATGGAAACGGGCGTTTGATTGATTTCCGTAATACGGTTATCATCATGACCTCAAATGCAGGAACCCGCCAATTGAAAGAATTTGGACGTGGCGTCGGCTTCAATGCTGGAGGGCTTGGACTTGCTATGGATGAAAAAGACAAGGAATATGCGCGTAGCATCATACAAAAGAGTCTTTCCAAGCAGTTCTCTCCAGAATTCCTTAACCGACTTGACGAGATTGTAACCTTTGATCAGTTAGATCTTGATGCCATTAAACAAATCATCGATGTGGAACTGAAGGGATTATTCCGTCGTGTAGAGAATCTTGGCTACCATCTGGAAATAACAGATGATGCGAAGGAATTCGTTGCCACCAAAGGTTACGATGTTCAGTTCGGTGCCCGTCCTCTGAAACGAGCCATCCAAACCTACATAGAAGACGGTGTCTGCGAACAAATGCTCTCAGGTGAACTACAACAAGGTAGTACAATTCAAGTGGAGAAAACGGATGAAAGCCTGAAGTTTACGGTTAAATTAGATTCAACTGAAGAGACTTTGGTACCCAACGAATGAAAACCTGAAAATCAAATAATAAACCCCGAAAGTTTTATATAGCTTTCGGGGTTCATTTTATATTAGAACAAAGTTCTTCAACGAATACGATCCATTGAACGTACAAGTTTCTCATCGGCCATCACTCCATGACGTGCCATAATATAAAGAATAATACTTACTGCAGGAAAAGCTGCAGGGATACTCACAGCCATTGTTGCATGAAGACTATCCTGCTGCCCTAGTGAAATCACTGCAAATGCAATATACCAAGCTATAAGCAACAGAATGTTAAGTACACACAAACGAGCCTGCATGATGCGATTCTTATAAAGAAGAATAGCAGCAATGCCTATAGGCATAGTGAGTAGCAACAAGACAAACAATGGCCATGGTGTGAAAACACGGGCACCACCATCGGAAAGGATCCAGAGATTGAACATCTGTGAAGGAACACCTACTCCCTCAGTTATGAAAGAAGCAAGAGGAAGACACAGGCATATCAAGTTCAGGACCAGTGCAATGATTATAAACAAAGTTTGCTTTCGCTGTATCATTCGTCGTCCTTATCCTTTGATGGGTCGCGGAAATAAACCTGATTCTCAATGAATTCCTCTGTAGCGAGGAGAGTTGGCTTAGGAAGCTTCTCATAATAACGTGAAATCTCAATTTGTTCACGGTTTTCAAAAACTTCTTCCAGAGAATCATTATAGGAAGCAAACTCAGCAAGTTTCTTGCTCAAGTCCTGCTTAATCTCAATAGAAATCTGGTTAGCGCGCTTACCAATTATGGCTACGCTCTCATAAATGTTGCCCGTATCCTTGCACAAATCCATAATATTGCGCGTAACTGTGTTCGTAGGGGCTTTTGACTTCTTGTAATCCATAAAATACTATTTGAAATTTACTTTGTTTCTTGTATTCATTTATTCTTCTTTGGCATTTGCCGTATACTTCTTGCAAACGGCAATATACTTCTCAGCCGTCTTCACATGCTTAGAATCGGGATACTCATTAATAAATCCGTAACATTCATCTTCGGCATCTTGAAATCGTTCCAACTGGCGCGCTGCAACAGAATTCTCGGCTAATTTATATTTACCCTTCATGATGAGCAACGCAAAATCTTCACGGAAGGAAGTATAAGGATAATCTTTCAAAGCATTCTGAGCAGTTACAATGCATGATTCATAGTTTGACTCGTTATTGGAATTGATATTACCAAAATATCCACCAAGATCATAATAAAGCTGGGCATTGTAAAGTTCTTTCTTCACGAGTTTATCCTGAAGTTCAAAAAGGCGATCCTGAGCCATTGACTTCATTCTGGCATCAGGGAAAAGGTCTAGATACTCCTGGAAGGCTGCTATTGCCTGAACAGTACGGCTCTGATCCAGACGTGGCTCTGGTGTACTCATGTAAAGACTCTGTCCCACATAGTAACTGGCCTCCTCAGCATAAATGCCCTTGGGATAACTTGAATAGTACTTCTTAAAGGCCTGAGCCGCACTTTCATAATCCTGATTTCCATATTGAGCCATAGCCAGCATATAAAGGCTTTCCTCTCCATTATCAGTACCCTTCTCAATGGCTACAAGATCATTGAGCAGGGTGATAGCCTGCGTATACTTTCCCCTGGCAAAGCATTCCTTGGCGAATTCATATTTATAGGCATAATCACTGGACTTGAATACCTGGTTGAATTCGTGAGCGCAACTGCTCAGAAGCATGACGGCAAATATAGAGATTAGAATTTTCTTCATTGTATAATGCGTAAAAACGGTGCAAAATTACACATTATTCCACGAAATGCAAAATGTAATGTCGGTTATTTAAGAAAAAATTGCTTTTTTCCTTTTGTTTTTCTTTCTATTTCACTATCTTTGCAAAATATGAACTTCCAACTGACTTCTAAATATAAACCTACGGGTGATCAGCCCGAAGCCATAAAAGAACTCACCGAAGGAGTACTTCGTGGAGATCCTTCACAGGTTCTACTCGGCGTGACAGGTTCCGGAAAGACTTTCACAATAGCCAATGTCATTGCCAATGTGAATAAACCGACACTCATACTAAGCCATAACAAAACTTTGGCAGCTCAGCTCTATGAGGAAATGAAAGGTTTCTTCCCTGAGAACGCCGTGGAATACTACGTCAGTTACTACGACTATTATCAGCCGGAAGCTTACATGCCGACCTCTGACACTTATATTGAGAAAGACTTGGCTATTAACGAAGAAATAGACAGGCTCCGACTTAGTGCCGTTTCCTCCCTACTTTCTGGAAGAAAAGATGTGGTGGTAGTAAGTAGTGTCTCTTGTATTTATGGTATGGGGGGGCCTACAGCAATGGCTTCCAGTGTGATTTCATTGAAGAAAGGGCAAAAACTGGAGCGTAACCAATTTTTGAGAAGACTTGTTGACGCCTTATACGTGAGAAACGACATAGAACTAAAACGTGGAAATTTCCGCGTAAAGGGAGACACGGTAGATGTTTTTATGGCTTATTCTGATAATGTGCTTCGTATCACATGGTGGGATGATGAAATTGACGGCATTGAAGAACTTGATTCCATTACATATCATCGATTGGCAAGTTTCGAGGATTATCAGATATATCCTGCCAATCTGTTTGTCACGTCAAAAGAACAGACAGAGATAGCAATCCGTAACATTCAGGATGACTTGGTGAAACGTATTGAATTCTTTAACGAAATAGGAGATACTATTAAGGCTCAACGGATTAAGGAACGTGTGGAATATGACATGGAGATGATAAAGGAATTAGGACACTGTAGTGGTATCGAGAACTATTCCCGATATTTTGACGGTAGAGAAGAAGGACAGCGTCCTTACTGTCTACTCGACTTTTTTCCAAAAGATTTCTTGCTCGTCATTGATGAAAGTCACGTATCTGTTCCTCAGATTTCTGCCATGTATGGTGGTGACAGAGCCCGTAAGACGAATCTCGTAGAATACGGTTTCCGCCTGCCTGCCGCTTTTGATAACCGTCCGTTACAGTTTGAAGAATTTGAGAGCTTGGTACCCCAAACCATCTATGTAAGTGCCACACCAGCCGACTATGAACTGGAAAAATCTGAAGGCATTGTCGTTGAGCAGTTGATCCGTCCGACGGGACTTCTTGATCCTGTTATTGAAATTCGTCCCACGGAGAACCAAGTGGATGACCTCATGGACGAAATCCTTACCAGAAGTCATCGCAATGAACGGGTTCTGGTCACGACATTAACAAAACGAATGGCAGAAGAACTAACTGAATATTTGCTCAATAATGGTGTGAAAGCCAACTACATCCATAGCGATGTAGCAACACTTGACCGCGTAAAAATTATGACAGATTTAAGATCTGGAGCCTTTGATGTATTAGTAGGTGTAAACTTGCTTCGAGAAGGACTTGACCTTCCTGAGGTGTCGTTGGTGGCCATCCTTGATGCGGACAAGGAAGGATTCTTGCGCTCCCACCGTTCTCTTACCCAAACTGCTGGCCGTGCTGCACGTAACGTGAATGGTAAAGTCATCATGTATGCTGACACAATAACTCAAAGCATGCAGCTAACCATAGATGAGACAACACGACGCCGAAGCAAGCAGTTAAAGTATAACGAAGAGCATCATATCACTCCGCAACAAATTGTGAAAAATATTAACAGAGGAGGATTAGCTGGGAAATCGGCTACAGAACTATCCGAGTCGAAAACAATAGAGTTGCAGTACAAGCCCTATATTGAACCAGATAGTCTGGCAATGGTTGCTGACCCCATATTGGCTCGTATGTCAAAGGAGCAGTTGCGTAAGAGTATTGAAAACACGACAGCCCTTATGAAAGAAGCTGCCAAGAAACTCGACTTCATTCAAGCTGCTCAGTATCGCGATGAAATTATACGCCTTACGGAATTACTCGAAACCGACAAATAAAGTTAATAATCTATTATTTTTAATCTGGGTGTGCCCTACGTTCAAGGAAAATCACTACCTTTGCAGAAATAAATTTGACGATTATGAAAAAGTTAATTACAATATTGATGATGGCTATGCCTTTGGCTGCCATGGCACAGAATGTTTGGGAAAAACCCAAAGAAGAAAGTTCAGAAAAGACTGCAAAAGTTGTTAAAGTCAAAGAGAATAAGGATGAGAAATACCTTCGCGGGGCAGTGCCCATCGTCAATGGAGACGTATGCTGGACACTCGATGTAGATGTTCCAGGGAAAAGTGCCCAAGAGATATACGACAAAATGTTTAAGACTCTTACTGATCTCACTAAAAGTGAAGGTCAGCTTGAAGGAAGTGCAGTTTCTCTTGTTAACAAACAAGATCATATTATTGTAGCAAGTGTAAGAGAATGGCTGCTATTCTCTTCAAATTTCATATCCCTTGATCGCACAAAGTTTTACTACACTCTTGTTGCCCGTTGTAGTGACGGACATCTCAATATGACGATGGACCGTATCTCTTACAAATATGAGGAAGAACGTAACAAACAAGTGTATAAAGCTGAAGAATGGATTAGCGACGACAATGCCGTCAATAAGAAAAACACTAAGCTCTATCGAGGCTCTGCCAAGTTTCGCAGAAAGACCATCGACCGTAAGGATCAGATTTTTGAGACAGTTAAGAATGTATTAAAAAATTAACGACGAATTTTGGATAACTCAAATTTATACCGCCGTCGTCGCGGACAAGAAGAAGAAACAGGCGAAGACAAATACCGCATGCTTAGGCAGATTCTCAACATTCTTTTTATGTTGGGAGCAATAGTCGGTGTAATTGTCTATTTAAAATATGGCCGTGACTTAGGAACCATCATAATCCTTGTTTCAATGGCATTCAAATTAGCTGAATGCGTATTTAGGCTGCTGAAATGAGAAAGTTCCTGTTTTTGTTATTTAGTTTTTTTTCTACATTACCGTTCCACGCCCAGGATTTCAATCGGATAGATGAGAACGGCAATATCACTAATGCAAGTGATAGAAACCGCACTGACTCCATCAATGGTCATAAGGAAGCTCCGAGAGGTTTTTATGTGTGGACAATAGACAGTCGTTTTGGTGATAGAAAGGCAGCAGAGCCCGACACCCTCCAGCACATGTATATGAACAGCATCTTCAATGAGGGAAAATATGGTGAATACAACACTTTGGGAAATTTAGGGTCTCCTCGTCTGAACCGCATTTTCATAGACCGGCCACAAACAGAGCAGTTTTTCTTCACCCAACCCTACGACTTCTTCAACACACCTATAGAGCAGTTCCATTTTACCAACACTCTTTCTTCCATTACCAACCTTACTTACCAGGAATGTGGTGACAAGAACAATGGTGAAGACCACCTCAAAGC
>CACZVX010000033.1 GCA_902784755.1 uncultured Prevotellaceae bacterium | reverse complement strand
GCATAGAAACGGTCGAAAGCGTGCTCCGCATCAATGAAAGCAGCAATACCACCAGCTTTCTGTGCCTCAGCAATGGCATGAATAGCCAAAGTGGTCTTACCAGAAGACTCCGGACCATAGATTTCAATGATACGCCCCTTGGGGTAACCACCCACACCGAGTGCGGCATTAAGTCCAATACTTCCTGTAGAGATGACATCCACATTCTCCAGACTTTCGTCACCCAACTTCATAATGGAGCCCTTACCAAAATCCTTATCAATCTTGGCAATGGCAGCCTGTAATGCTTTAAGTTTCTCTGCTTGAGGGTTCTGTGCGCCCTCTTCTTCAATCTTTTTTGCCATTTTATTATTTTTCAATTTTTAATTTCAAGATTTACAACTCCAAATCTCCGTCAAACACCTCATGCCAGGGAAGTCCCTGCTTATTCAGCTGCTCCATAAATGGATCGGGATCAAACTCCTCGACATTCCATACACCTGGTTTGCGCCACAGACCCTTGAAGAACATCATGGCACCAATCATAGCGGGAACACCCGTGGTATAACTTACACCTTGCATACCTGTCTCTTCGTATGCAGCCTGATGAGAACAGTTGTTATATACATAATAGGTGCGCTCTTTGCCATCCTTTATGCCTTTGATGCGGCAACCGATGGATGTCTCACCGTCATAGTTCTCACCGAGGTCCTGTGGATTAGGCAGCACAGCTTTTAGGAACTGCAGGGGCACAATCTTAACTCGTGCCGTTCCTTCACCATTTACAAGCGGTGCTTCATACTCAATCTCGTCAATACGACTCATGCCGATGTTCTGGATCACATCGAGGTAAGTGAGGTATTGCTGTCCGAAAGTCATCCAGAATCGGGCAAGTTTAATCGAAGGATAGTTTTTCACCAGAGACTCCAGTTCCTCATGGTGCATCAGATATGACTCGCGGGGACCAATATTCGGATAGGTCAAAGGCTTATGGACGCTCAGCGGCTCAGTCTCTTTCCACTCCCCGTTCTCATAATAGAGACCTTTCTGGGTGATCTCGCGGATATTGATTTCCGGATTGAAATTGGTAGCAAATGCCTTATGATGGTTACCAGCATTGCAATCGACGATGTCGAGTTGAGTCATCTCATCAAAATGATGCTTGGCTGCGTAGGCAGTATAGATACCACTTACACCAGGGTCGAAGCCACAGCCGAGGATGGCGCAAAGGCCGGCATCCTCGAAACGCTGTTTGTAAGCCCATTGCCAAGAATACTCAAAATGTGCCTCATCCTTAGGCTCGTAGTTGGCCGTGTCCATATAGTTAACGCCACAAGCCAGACAGGCATCCATAATGGTAAGGTCCTGATAAGGCAGGGCAAGATTGAGCACCAGTTCAGGTTTGTATTCATTAAAAAGTGCTTTTAGCTGTTCCACGTCATCAGCATCCACTTGGGCTGTCTTGATATCCATCGTAAGTCCCTTCTTATGGATAGCCTCTACAATTGCATCACATTTTTCCTTGCGGCGCGAAGCAATGATAAACTCATCGAACACATCTGCATTCTGTGCAATCTTATGGGCTGCTACAGTAGCCACGCCACCAGCACCAATCATCAAAATTCTTGCCATAGTTGTCTTGTTTTTATATATATTATCTTTAAATTTCACTTAATTCAATTACTATCCAGCTCAGAGGCACTGATTCCCAAAGCCTGCATAAGTGAATAGCCTAATATTTCCTGCCGGAAATTACCGCCAGGCATAGGTTGCATCGCAAAGAGCGTGATACGCTTGTCATCGTCTGCCCGATGAAGCAACTGACGTAAACGACCGTAACAATCACCATCCTCACTGTTGGGAATCACCATCATGCGCCTCACTTCCTTAGCCTCCATAACTGCCTGCACAATATCTACGAGCAAATCGTCCTTTGTGGTCAATTCTTCTACAGGCACTGCAGAGAAAACGAATTCACCGAGATTATCACTGAAAGCCTTTCCATCCAGTTCTTGAAAAGAATCCGGCATAAAGTTCTCAAATCCTTCAGAGGATTTCTCATAGATCAACACCACGGAAGTAATAGCCTCATTCTCGGGCTTCATCCCGCCATCCAATGCCACGCAGTCAATCCAACGGGCCATATCAGCCTGCTGGATCTTCCGTCCCAACATTCTTTCAAAATTCACAATAAGATTAAATGCCACACGGTCAATGTATTCTGCATCCACCACGATGACATTCTCACTCCATTGCGCCTTAATTCCTTGATTCATTACCCTTTTAACAGATATTCGTTTGCAAATATACAAAATGTTTTCTACATTGACGCAAGTTCATAAATTATTTTATAACTTTGCAGCCGCAAAAAAAACGAAGAAACAGAAAATGACAAATACAAGAGCTGTACAGTTTAGATGGGTATATTTTCTCCTGGCTTATATGTTAAGTTTCACCTGCGCCACTGCCAAGGATAATAGCAACAGCAGACAGGCCCGACAGATTTTCGACAGAACCTACAACATGGTCTTTGGCCCAAATGGTTGCTCGCTCAGCTATGCTGTCAACATCATAGGAGTCTATAAGACTGAAGGAAATATATGGTACAAAGGCAATAAGAGCAAATTCATAGAAAGTCGTTACGCTGCCTGGTGTGACGGAAAGGATCTCTATCGTGTGGATAAAAAGAAGAAATTGGTGGAAATCTATAATCCTCAGTCACCCGACCGCGATAAGTATGCCAGCAAATTCAAGTTTGATCCCGACAATTATTCATATCACATTACGGCCAAGGACAATGACTTTATCATTACCCTCAACGCTATTAAAGGTGTTGAGGGTGTGAAACATGCAAAAATTGTCATTGATAAACGGACCAGGGCTCCCAAGAGTTTGAAAGTGAAGGTGCTCTTTTTTTGGACTACTGTGAAGATTTACAATTTTCACAGTGGCATCAACGACGAGAGTATTTTCCTGTTTCCCCGGCAACAATTTGCAAACTACACGACTAAAGACAAAAGGAAGAGTTGAAGAAGGACAAAAGTTTAGGCTGAAAAATCAAATAATCGGGACAACATTTGCAAAAAAAAACGTATCTTTGCACCATAAAAACAATTTTATACAAACTACATCATGAAAAGTATTCTCGAAGGAAGACCTGCACTTGAAAAAGAGGTCATGAAGATCGCTGAGGTAGCTGGCTATCTCTGGCAGAATGGTTGGGCTGAGCGCAACGGTGGTAACATCACGGTGAACATTACAAAATTTGTTGATGACGAAATCCGTCAGTTGCCCGCCATCAGCGAAGTGAAGCAGATTGGAGTCACACTGCCACAACTGAAAGGAAACTATTTCTACTGTAAAGGAACAGGTAAGCGCATGCGCGATTTGGCACGCTGGCCTATGGACAACGGTTCGGTTATCCGTATTTTGGACGACTGTGCTTCATATGTTATCATCGCTGACAATCCTGTTCAGCCCACTTCTGAGCTTCCCTCACACCTTACGGTTCATAACCACCTCATTGAAAAAGGCTCCGCCTATAACGCTACCGTTCACACACATCCCATTGAATTGGTTGCCATGAGCCATAATAAAGAGTTCCTGAAGAAGGACGTGCTGACAAATATTCTTTGGTCAATGATTCCTGAGACCAAGGCTTTCTGTCCATTAGGACTGGGTATTATCCCTTACAAACTTCCCGGATCTAACGAACTCGCTGATGCCACATTGGCAGAACTCGACGACTACGACGTGGTTATGTGGGAAAAGCACGGTGTATTCGCACAGGGTCTTGACGTAATGGACGCCTTCGACCAAATTGACGTGCTTTCCAAGAGTGCTAAGATTTACATCAATTCCCGTGCTATGGGTTTCATTCCTGAAGGAATGAGCCAGGAGCAAATGGCAGAGATGTCAAAAGCGTTCAATTTGCCGAAATAAGTGGTCTATTTGTTTAAAAAAGAATAAAAAAGGAAACTCAAGAAAAGAGTTTCCTTTTCTTTTTATATCTTTGCCCTTGATAAAATGAATATTAACCAATAACATTAATAAGAAAATTATGAAAGCATTTATCACGAAATTAGGACTGACTGCCATGATGGCCTGCTTGTTTAGTGTGGCTCCTGCAAGTGCACAGGATGTGATGACTCCTCTCCAACAGGAAGAATTGGCCAAGCAGAAGAAGATTGCTGAAAAGCAGCAGAAGAAAATGGAAAAGGAACAGAAGGCTGCTGAGAAGAAACAGAAGGAAGCTGAAAAAGAACGTAAAAAGGCAGAAAAGCGTCAGAAGGCCATAGATAAAGCCAACGATGCTGCCAAGGATGCCCAGAAGGCTCAGAAAGATGCTGATGAGGCATTGGCAAAGTTTGAGAAGATAAAAGCTAGCACTGACGATCCTGCCAAAATTGCTAAGGCACAGACAAAATACGCCAAGGCACACGAGAAAGCTGTAAAGAAAGCAGCTAAGGCCGAGAAGCTTCAAAAGAAGCTATAAAAACATATTAGAAAAATAAAGGCTTAGGATTTCCTAAGCCTTTATTTTTTTATGGTTATTGAATTAAACAGTATCACCATAACGCTCTTTTGTAATCTGGGCCAATGGTTTGCAACGAGTGTTGGGACAACCGATGAATCCGACGACCAAAGAGATGACAAGCAAAGCTATCATGCAGTAGGCTGCAACGGTGAAGCCCTCGCCGTTCTCTCCATAGATTAAGGTGAAAACAAGTCCCCACAGAGCAGATAAACCACGAACAATAAAGAACATCAGTCCCTGGGCTCCTGCACGGAACTTGGCAGGGAACAATTCACTACCCCATAGCGCATAGAATATCTGCGGAGAAGATCCACCCTGAACGCCCCAAAGGATAGCAAAAGCCCACAATCCGGCAGGACCGCTCACACCGATAGTTACAATGACGAGCCATGCCGAAATGGCCACCAAAAGACCAAAAGTATAGATAGCCTTGTGGGAGGTCTTGTCGATAAATTTCGATACTACGAAGGTTACGCCCACAATGATAGCCCACTGAATGCAGTTCATCCAGTTAGCCTGCTCATTTGTCACACCGCCAGCTGTCTCATAAATATGGGGTTGGAAAAATCCCATCACAGAGGCAACAAGGTTCCATGTCAGATAGATAGTAGCCAGGAAGATGACCGTGCGAACGGCAATCTTGTTCTGGAAAAGAACCTTGATGTTGTCGATAAGTCCGGCTTTCTGTTCACCAGATGCCTTTGTAGCTTCAAACTCAGAACTTTCCTGAAGCCCGCGCTGCAGATTCCATGCAATGAATGCCACAACGAACAAAGAGAAGAACACAACACGAGAAGAGAACACATTGGTAGCTTCTATGGACAGACCATCACCGCCTATTGAGTGTGCCAGACTCTCCACCCATCCGAACAGATAACCGCCTGGTGCAAAGAGCATACCCAGAAGCAGGATAACCATAGGACCGACGCCCCACGACATCTGTGAGATACAGATGTTGCGACCGCGGTTGTTGTTCTCAGAACTCTCAGAGATATATGTCCAAGAAGCAGGAACACCTACACCCACGGAAATACCCGTAATGAGGAATCCGCAGAGCAGCATGGGGTAGTTGACTGAAAACATCACCGTCAGCACGCCGAGCATATAGACCAGCAGGTTGTAAGTGAAGATGAACTTACGTCCGTATTTATCAGCAAGAAAACCGCCGATAATGGCACCTACGGCTGCACCCAGGCAGTTGGCACTGATGAAATTGAGCCAGCCGAGATGGACCTCACTCAATCCCAAATAGTTCTGCCACAATGTCAGGCCGCTTGCTCCTGCCACAATGGCTCCTGCATCAAGATAATTGGTAAGAGACACGGCTAGTGTGCTCTTCAAACTTCCACTATTTGCCATATTTCGTTATTACGTTATGTCGTTATTACGATTCGTCTTTATCTGCAGACTACGTCACACTCAATATTGAAAATCTTGGCCACCTTCAGGATGGTGTCGATATGACGACCTACAGCAGCAGCCATGTGATGCGTAGGACCGGCCTCGCTCCACTTGTTCACAAATTCGCGGCAAGGCAGCGAGAACTTCGTGCGCATATTGGTATCGCCAAACATGAAGATTGGACCTTCTTCATTGACACCTTCAGCTACCACAAATTTGAACACACCATTTTTATCCTGGGTGATAGCCAGATAGGTAACATCACCCGTGGGAGGATAGAACTGAGTGAGATAACCGCCGCCGGTCTTTCCGTGGAACACGGGCACAATCTTCATCGTAGGCTTGTGAGCCTGAGAGATATCGAAGTCGCCCGAACCAGAGTGTCCGATGATGCAGATATCCTTCGGGAAGTCGATAGAATACATCTCAGCCAGTGTACCTGTGCCAGAGATAGTCTTCAGGATACTCATAGCCATAGCCACCTTCATATCGCCCTCTACAGCGCAAGCTGTATGCTGTTTAATCAGCATAGAGAATGCGGGAATCAACATAGAATCGAGTTTGCCGGCAACGCCTTGAGCAAAGCCTGCATAGTGAGAGGCAATCATACCTAATTTCTCATCCTTAACCCATTGCTCGAAGGCCACCACATATTTTGCCATGTCCCAAACTTTCTCGATAGTGCCGCCACCTTCAATCTCGAAAGTGTCGAGGATGTCCTGTGCCTTAGCCTTGATAGCAGCTTCATCAGTGATGTTGTCTGCAATAGCCCACATCTGCTCCCAATCGAACTGCTTGGTGTAGACAAACATACGATGATAGAGATTGGTTTCATCAATGTAAAGGTCCATCATACCAGGATAAGGACGACCGATCTGTGCAATATTGGTATCGCGGAAACGGCGACGCACCTGAGCAGCACGACACCAGTCTTCAATTTCGGCCTGAACTTCAGGATCACCACCTTCAACAACGCCAGTGATAACAGCTGAACGCTTGCCAGCACGGTTCAAATCGGCCACCATCTCACCGATGGCACCACAGGCATAGAGATCACCCAGCCAAATAGGAATATCAGTATTGGCATAGTCGGGAGCCAGCTTCTTCTGAACATTCACGATGACAACGGGCACGTCGAGATCGCGAACAGCAGGCAGCATATTATAAGATGTACAATAGGTAAGCATCTGCAGAATGACAAGGTCAACGTCGGCAGCGCGGAACTTATCGCCAGCCTCCATTGACTGTTCTTTCGTGGTTACCATACCGCCATCGATAATCTCAATAGTGTCAGGCAGAGTCTTCTTGAAGTCTGCATACTGCTGCTCGAAGTTAGGTACGAGTTGTGGGAACTGTGGCAGATATGCTCCAAGTGCAATGGAGAACACACCGATTCTTGCCTTTGTTTCAACTAATGGTTTACTCATTTTCTTTATCTTTATATTTTTAGTTATTGATAATAATCGTTATTATAGTTGCTATAGTTTCTATCCTTTTCTGGCGACAATCTCCAGATATTTTTTATAGGCAGCATCCCAAACGGCTTTGTCCTCCGGCTCAAACTGCACGAGCTCCAAAGAATTGGCAATGATACGGCGCATATCCCAAATATCTTTTACTTCACCAACGGCCTTGGCTTGTACCATGATATTGCCTAAGGCAGTGCCTTCCTGAGGTCCAGCCAAAACAGTAACGCCCGTAGCATTTGCGGTAAATTGATTCAGATATTTGTTGAGCGAACCGCCACCGATGATGTGTAACACTTCAATGGGGAACGAAGCCATCTCTTCCAGATAACCGAAGACCTGCTTATAACGCAAAGCCAGCGAGTCGAAGATGCAGCGGCAAATCTCAGCAGGCGTCTCTGGAACAGGCTGATCTGTTTCTCGGCAGTACTGCTGAATAGCCCCAATCATGGATGAAGGATTGGCAAACAACGCATCATCTGGATTGATAATAGAACGGAATGCTTCTACATTCATGGCCGAACCTTGCAGTTCAGGGTGCGACATCTTCTGTACTTCTGCTGGCCACTCCTTGCGGCAACGCTCATAGAGCCACATACCGCAGATGTTTTTCAGGAAACGTGTGGTCCCCTCGATTCCGCCTTCATTCGTGAAGTTGCGCTCATAGGAAACCTCATTGATAATAGCATCCTTTGTCTCAATACCCATCAGACTCCACGTGCCACTCGACAGATAGGCGAATTTCTCATCCTTAGCGGGAACGGCAGCAACGGCAGAACCTGTGTCATGTCCGGCAACAGCATAAACAGGAACAGGTCCCAGACCCGTCATTTTCTGTACTTCATCGGTCAGGGTTCCAATCATCGTACCGGGATTCACCATCTTACCGAACTTAGAACGACTCAGGCCCAGCGACTGCAGCAAACGCTCATCAAGCTGCTTCGTACGGGGGTCAAGCAACTCCGACGTAGAAGCAATGGTATATTCGCAAACCTCGTTACCCGTCAGCATCCACGAAAGGGCATCGGGTACAAATAAAATCTTCTGAGCTGCAGCCAGAGCTGAATTCTGTTCACGCTTCATGGCATAAAGCTGGAAGATACTGTTGAAGTTCATCAACTGAATACCTGTCACGTCATAAACCTCTTTTTTCGAAATGACATGCTTCAGATAATCATCCATTGCATCGAAAGTGATAGGATCGCGATAAGCGCGCGGATTCCTTAAAATAGCCCCGTCCTCACCGATGAAGACAAAATCCACGCCCCAGGTGTCAATACCTATGGAGGTGATTTTCAGCCCGCGCTGGGCAACTTCCTTCAATCCACGGATAATCTCGAAATAGAGCGCATAGATATCCCAGTAGAAATGACCGCCCTGCTCTATCAGATTGTTGGGGAAACGGGTCACCTCTTCCAAGAGAATCTTCTCATCCTTCAGACTTCCGATAATGGTTCTTCCACTTGTGGCCCCCAAGTCCACTGCAAAGAAATATTGATTCGTGTCCATCATTTATTTTTTTATTGTAGTTTGATGGTGCAAAATTAGCGAAAAAAAGAAAATCTGACCACAACAATTTGATTTTTGAACTACAATTTTTGAAGATGAAATCGTTTACGCAAAATAATTCTTAATTCTTAATTCTTAATTCTCAATTTTTATTTATCTTTGTCCCGAAAATCAAATCATACTTAAAATCTATATTCAAACAATGTCTACATTAACATTAGTAATTATCATTGTTTTCGTGGTAGGCTATATCTGCATCGCCACCGAAAGCCTTTTAAAAATCAACAAGGCGGCAATTGCCCTGCTGATGTGTGTAGCTTGCTGGACGCTGCTCATGACAGCCCCCGGCTCTTTCTACCCAAATGTAGCCCCTGATGGTCTTCTCGGCCACATCAGTGAAGTCATTGAGCACCATCTTGGTGATGCTGCCGGCACACTATTTTTCCTGATGGGAGCCATGACCATCGTGGAAATCGTGGACTCAAACGGTGGTTTCAACTTCGTTCGCGATGCTTTGAAGACACGTTCAAAGCGCAAATTGATGTGGCGTGTGGCTTTCATGACCTTCTTCCTGTCGGCAATTCTTGATAACCTCACCACTTCTATCGTTATGATTATGGTGCTGCGCAAACTCGTTCAGAGCCGTGGCGACCGTCTTATTTATGCTGCGCTTATCGTTATCTCAGCCAACTCCGGTGGTGCTTTCTCACCCATTGGTGACGTGACCACCATCATGCTTTGGATCAAGGGTGTTATCACTACGCAGGGCGTACTGACCGAAATATTCATTCCTTCGCTTGTCTCAATGGTCATTCCGGCCTTTATCCTGCAATATTCCCTCAGGGGAAAGTTCGACAAATCACAGAATCTGCCGGCAGCTGATGTAAGCCAGTTCACCAAAAGACAGCGTGATATTATCTTCTGGCTAGGTGTGGGCGGTCTTGTTTTCGTTCCCATCTTCAAAACTATCACCCATCTTCCTCCGTTCATGGGCATCCTGCTCGTACTGGGAGTGCTTTGGACTGTCACTGAAATATTCCATCACAATACTTCTGAAGACGACACGATGGCCAAGCGCGTAAGCGACTTGCTCTCACGCATTGACCTGAGCACCATCATGTTCTTCCTCGGTATTCTGATGGCTGTGGCTGTTCTGCAGGAGATTGGCGTACTCACCAGACTGGGAGAAGGCCTCAATGAAACCTTCAATGGCAATCACTACCTTGTTACTGGTATCATCGGTGTGCTCTCCTCTATCGTTGACAATGTGCCACTCGTGGCTGGATGTATGGGCATGTATCCAGTTCAACCTGTTGGAGATATGGCTGTCGATGGCATTTTCTGGCAACTTCTGGCTTACTGTGCCGGTGTGGGTGGTTCTATGCTTATCATCGGTTCAGCAGCAGGTGTTGTGGTTATGGGTCTGGAGAAAATCACCTTCGGATGGTACATGAAGAAAATCACATGGATTGCCTTCGTAGGCTATCTCGCCGGTATCCTCTGCTACTGGCTTGAGAAGACCTTCCTTTTCTAAACATCTCTTTTCAAACTTAAATACGAGTCTCCCGAAAAGCTGCTGCAAGGCAGTCCTTTTCGGGAGTTTTTTATGGAAAGGAAAGAGAGCCCTATTTCTTTCTGAAAACAGCATCCATGCAATCTTGGAAACAGACGGGGTGCTTAAATGAAGTGGAAAGGAGCCTCTGATACGTGGAAGCAATAGGGAGATAAACAAAATACAAATTATTTCAGATATTCGAGAAATAAATGCCTTTCTGTTTAGCAAAATATCGTTTTTTTTCTTATCTTTGCATTCAGAAGTATTATTAGCTTAATCGAATCATATATGAAAGCAAAACTTATTCTCATAACAGCTATGATAGCATCCATCGCAACGGCACAGCCCAAACTGACGCCTAACAATATTGACCAGGTGCTTAAGAATATGACCCTTGAAGAAAAAGCAAACTTACTAGTGGGTTATACTTTCGGAGATTCTTATTTCGGCCTGCCTACAAATCCAGACCCCAATGCAGGGGCCATTGTGCTCGGAGCAGCAGGTAACACTGCAAAGATTGAACGGCTGGGCATTCCACATACCGTTCTTACCGACGGACCTGCCGGCGTGCATATTGCAGCTACGCGTCCTAACGACCCGAACACTTACTATTGCACGGGATTCCCCATCGGGACATTGTTGGCTTCCACCTGGAATACCGAATTGGTGGAGCGCGTGGGTGAAGCCATGGGTAATGAAGCACTGGAATACGGATGCGACGTTATCCTCGGACCAGGCATGAATATCATGCGCTCTCCACTTTGCGGTCGAAATTTTGAATACTATTCAGAAGACCCGTTTGTGACAGGACTCATCGGAGCGGCCATGATTAACGGCATACAAAGTCAGGGCGTTGGTGTGAGTGCCAAGCACTTTGCCGCCAATAATCAGGAAACCAATCGCCTGTATAACAATTCTGTGGTGGATCAGCGCACCTTACGCGAAATCTACCTGAAAGGTTTCGAAATTGCTGTCCGCAAGAGCCAGCCTTGGACCATCATGAGTTCGTACAACTATCTGAACGGACCTTGGACACAGGAGAACAAAGATCTCCTTACCACTATTTTGCGCGATGAATGGGGATTTAAGGGTATCGTGATGACCGACTGGACGAACACTCGCCACACTGACCTTCAGGTAGCTGCTGGAAATGATCTGCTCACTCCTGGTAATGCTGAACAGATACGGGATATCATCAAGGGTGCTCAGGACGGTAGCATCAAGATGGAAGACATCAACCGCAACGTGCGGCGCATCCTGCAGTATATTGTGAAAACCCCACACTTCCGCAATTACAAGTTTTCAAATAAGCCTGACATTCAGGCACACGCAAAACTCACTCGCGAAGCCGCTCCTGAAGGAATGGTACTGCTAAAGAACAATCCGCTCCCCACCACTCCTGAGGGAGACAAACCAGGATTCCTGCCTACACTGCCGCTTAAGGTTTCTGCACAAGAAAAACTGCGCGTAGCCCTTTTCGGTACTACCTCTTATAATCTGTATGGTGGCGGAACAGGTTCCGGCGATGTAAACAAGCCATACGTGATTGATCTGGTGAAAGGTCTGGAGAATGCAGGATTCATCATCAACGACACCCTCCGCGGACTCTACTCCAAATACAAGGAGTTTGCCGCGCTGGAGGCCGAAGCTGAGATGGGATTTCTGAGCACCAACTCGTTCTTCCCTCGTCCACGAGTGAAGGAACCTCAGTTGGGACTGAACACCTATATGTTTGCTGCTCAGAACAACGACATCGCCATCGTCACTATCGGACGAAGTAGTGGTGAAGGCGGCGACCGCACATTCGCCGATTTCGACATCAATGCTGACGAACAGGAGCTATTGAGGAATACTTATGATGCTTTCCACAAGATGCAAAAACCCGTAGTGGTGATCTTGAATGTGGGCGGTGTGGTGAACACTGAAGCCGTAAAACCTTACGCCGACGCCATTCTGCTGGCTTGGCAACCAGGTATGGAAGCTGGTAATTCCATTGCCGACGTACTGACGGGCAAAGTTAACCCAAGCGGAAAACTGACTGTCACCTTCCCATGTGAAATCGACGATGTACCTGCCAATATGAACTTCCCTCGCGATATTACTTTCTGGGATGAGTTCAAAATGAACGATGAGATGAAAAAATCGACTCCCAATGTGGCTGAAACGCGTTACGAGGAAGGATTGAATGTGGGCTACCGTTATTACCTCTCCGAAGGTAAGGCTGTAAGCTATCCCTTCGGCTATGGAATGAGCTATACCACATTTGAATACTCCAAACCTAAGGTCATTAAGACTGGTAACGAGTATCAGGCCACTGTGATTGTGAAGAACACGGGTAACGTAGCAGGAAAAGAGGCTGTTCAACTTTATATTTCAGCCCCCAAGAGCAAACTCTACAAACCATCCATGGAACTGAAAGCCTTTGCTAAGACACGTGAACTGCAGCCTGGCGAAAGTCAGATACTGACACTCTCGTTCACGGGATATGACCTGGCATCCTACGATACTGACATACAGGGTTGGGTGACAGAAGAAGGAGAATATACGGCAAACTTCGCTGCCTCAGCTGAAGACATCCGAAAAACGGTCATCTTCAGGGTCAAGAAAGAAACCGTGAAATGCCACGATGTGATTCCTCGTTACGGAACAACTATTTAGACTGCAGGCGGAAGTCACTTGGCTTCTCGCCTGTTTTTGTTTTGAACTTTGAGGAGAAGTAATCCGGACTCTCGAAATTGAGTTGGTAGGCAATCTCCTTGATACTCATATCTGTCGTACTGAGCAGTTCCTTGGCACGCTGCAGCTTCAGGTCTTGCTGATAAAGGGCCGGTGAAAGACCCGTATACTCCTTGAATAACTTGCGGAAATTGCTGTAGCTGACGCCCATCTCTTCAGCTATCTGCTGGATACTGAGGGGGCTTTCCAAGGCTTCACGGATACGCTGCCGTGCACGGTTAATCATCTCCACGCGCTCACTATCCTTGTTGAGGATAATATTTCGCTCCAAAGAATACATTAACCCGATGAGATGGTTCACAATACCTGCGAGCGTCTGCTGTACAAAAGCGGCCTCTTCCTGTGAAGCCTTAAGGGCCGATTTGTAGAGGTATATGATATCAGCACTATAACCCACATGGTAGATAGGTTTCTTGGGAGAAAGGAAACCCGAACGCACGCGGTCGTCCATGTTTCGGCCTTTGTAGCCAATCCAATAGCTTTTCCATTTCTTTCCTGGCAGCGGATGATAGGTGTGCCATTCATTAGGGAAGAGAAGGAAAAAATCCCCTGCCTTAATCTTGGTCGTTTCCTGATGGTCAGAAGTGAAAAGGCCTTCTCCTTCTAACAGGTAGAGCAACTGATATTCATTCAAGACACGCCCTTTGGCTATATCAAAAAAATAGCCGTCAGGATGATTCGGCGTGGGATAAGGCTCACCAGGGCGCACTTCATCGTAACCCACCGTACTAACGGTAAGTCCCCATCGTGCATCGCGCTCATTGGCTACCAAATATTTGCTCTTTTGCATGGTTGTGTCAGTTTTCTGGGATTTTCTGGGATTAACTGGGATTCTCTTGGGATATTTGAGATGCGGGCCAATTGACGAGATAGAGCTTCTCTGTGGCTCGTGTAAAAGCAGTATAGAGCCAGTGAATATAATCGGGGGTGAGCATATCGTCCGTCATATATCCCTGATCTATATAAACATGAGCCCACTGTCCACCTTGCGCCTTATGGCAGGTGACCGCATAGGCATACTTTATCTGCAACGCATTGAAATAGGCATCTTCACGGATAGCCTTCAGACGGTCTGCTTTCAGCGGCACGTCTGCATAGTCCTCCTGTATGTTCTGGAAGAGTTCGTCGCTCTGATCATGCGTCAAGGCTGGTGCCTCAGCAGTCAAAGTATCGAGTAGAACCGTGGCATTCAGCTCATAATTATCATAATCTGGAAAGAGCAACGTGGCATCTGCAAAATGAAATCCATAGAGTTCTCTTACATTACGCACTCTCATCACCTGGCAATGGTCACCATTTGCAATAAAAGGAAGAGACGATTCCTTACTCCAGAAATAGTTGTTTTTCACAACCATCAGCTGGTCTCCGACACAAAGTTGTTCATCACGGTCCAGAATCATATTACGGATTCCCATGTTGTAGATGTTAGCCCGTTTGTTGCTGCGAGTTACAATAATGGTCTCATCGATACCCACACGCGAGAAGCTGGTGTTGAGCTGTTCAATGAGTTCATTGCCAGGAACCACCTCAATATCCGCGAATCCATTAAAATGAATCTTGGGAAGTTGTGTCATCGCATCGTGGGTTATCATCTGCCGCACCATTGTGGCATTCCAGAGAATACCAGAATCCTGCGACTGCCGCAGTACTTCATTCAGGTCACATTCGAAGACCTTCAATCCATAAAGTGAAAGAACCGAAGCCATCAATGCCGGCGACTCTTCCTCCCCTATCGGTGGTAGCTGAGCCTTATCGCCAATCAACATCAAACGGCAGTTCTGCCCCTGATACACATATTGAATCAAGTCATCAAGCAATCGTCCCTGTCCGAAAGGAGAATCTGATAATCCAGCATTGGCCACCATCGAAGCCTCATCGACCAAAAAGAGTGTATCACGGTGCAGATTATCGTTAAGGCTGAACGTACCCATATCACCCGTAAAGGTCTTCTGACGGTATATTTTACGGTGAATCGTGAATGCCGGATGACCGCTATTAAGTGAAAACACTTTGGCAGCACGCCCTGTAGGAGCCAGAAGCATGACTTTTTGCTTGAGTTTAACCATCGTTCGTACAATAGCGCCTGCCAGCGAAGTCTTACCCGTTCCTGCCGAACCACGGAGAATCATGATGGCTTGGTTCTCCCGACTGGTCATAAACTGACAGAATACATCAATAGCCAACGCCTGTTCAGGAGTAGGTTCTAATTGGAAAGATTGACGTATCTGTAAGGTAAGTTCGTTGATAATCATACCGCAAAAATAAACAAAATCATATAAAAAACCACAGAATATCACAGATTTTCACAGATTTTTCTTACTTTTGCACATTATAAAATAGCAATATGGAAGAAACAGGCAGCAGCATCCTCACCAAACGTCCTCGACTGACAATACGCATCAGCCAAAGCGGTATGTCATTCTCCGTGGTTGACAATCTGTCGGATAGCCAGATTATCTATGAACCCTACACGATGAAAAGTG
Source organism: uncultured Prevotellaceae bacterium (assembly GCA_902784755.1). Taxonomy (GTDB): domain Bacteria; phylum Bacteroidota; class Bacteroidia; order Bacteroidales; family Bacteroidaceae; genus Prevotella. Next base: position 8,529 of record CACZVX010000033.1, on the reverse strand, counting down.
GAATCTCCCAGGCCGCTAACCTACGTGAAGCTTTTCGAAGCAATGATTTACTCGCCACAAACTGGCAGCGGGCTCAGGTGATTCTTGACACGCCCGTACTGATGATTCCACTGGAAGAATATTCTGAGGAAACGAACGATGTGTTCTACCATCATGCGATGACAGGACACGAAAACGATGTGATCCTTGATATGGTGTTACCGCAGCTGAATGCCGTAGCCCTTTTCTGTATCAACAAAGACCTGAAAACTGTAATTGAAGATCATTTCAGCGACGTGAAATATTCCCATGTCTGTGCTACGGTATGGAATCATCTGCATCGCCGCAATTTCATCGGCAGCCGCAAGAAGCTTTTCGGTTATTTCCATGACAAGAAACTGGAGATTTTTGCCTTTCAGCAGAACCGTTTTAAGTTTCAGAACAGCTATCCTGTGCAGCGTGCCCTCGATGCCGTCTATTTCCTTCTTTACGTATGGAAGCTTCTCGGACTGGATCAGCGCCGTGATGAACTTCATTTAGCCGGCAGCCTGCCTGACAAGGAAGAGTTACAGACGGAACTGCGGAAATACCTGAAGAATGTGTTTATCATTAATCCAGCAGGTGAATACAACCGAGCCCCTATCACGCAAATCAAAGGCATTCCATACGACCTGATCACGCATTATCTGAAATAATTTAGAGTGTAGAGTGTAGAATGTAGAGTGTAGAGTTATGATTACATTTGGAGGCAGAGAATCGTCAGAGACACTAGGCTTGCCTAGTTATCATAATTCTACATTCTACACTCTACATTCTACATTATAAAAAAATACAAAATGAGAATTATTACAGGGAAATACAAAGGACGGCATTTTGATATTCCACGTTCTTTCAAGGCACGACCTACTACCGACTTTGCCAAAGAAAATATCTTCAACGTACTCAACGGGTACATAGATTTCGAAGAAGCCACCGCACTTGACCTCTTTGCGGGAACGGGCAGTATTTCCCTGGAACTGCTTTCACGCGGCTGTCAGCAAGTGGTAAGCGTAGAGATGGATCGTGACCATCATCGCTTTATCCAGCAGTGCGTGGATATACTTAAAGGAGAGAGAAACAGTCCTTCTTCCATGTTCAATATTCAATGTATCAGGGGTGATGTGTTCCGCTTTGTGAAATCATGCCGGATGCAATTCGACTTTATTTTTGCAGATCCTCCTTATGCCCTTGAACAACTGCCCATGATTCCTGACCTGATTTTTGAGAAAGGACTCTTAAAAGAAGGCGGCATTTTTGTTTTTGAACATGGTAAGCATAATGATTTCTCCACGCATCCCCATTTTGTGGAGCATCGTTCCTATGGAAGTGTGAATTTCAGTATTTTCAGACGACCCGCCTAAATCCTCCCTACTTAGGGAAGACTTACAATAACGGAGAAATGAGTCGAACCAGACTCTCCCACAAACGTTGAACAAAGGTCTGATTGCCCAAATCCCTGACATCTTCTAAGAGTACGCTCTCCTTCACATCCTGTAGATAAACATCTTTCAGGCGGCATGCCATCTGTTCATCATAGATAAATGCGTTCGCTTCAAAATTGTTTTCAAACGAACGGAAATCAATATTTGTGGAACCCACTGTGCATAGGGCATCATCACTTACCAATAGCTTGGAATGATTGAAGCCAGCTTTGTAGAGATAAATCTTCACGCCACTCTCCACAGTCTGCATTACATAAGAACGGCTCGCCCACTCCACTAACTTTGCATCCGTCTTATAGGGAATCATCAAGCGTACATCCACACCCGCCAAAGCAGCCGTTCGCATGGCAAAAAGCACAGGCTCCGTGGGCAGGAAATAAGGAGTTTCCATATAGACGTAGTGCTTGGCTTGCAAAAGAATACGGACATATCCCTGCATGATATCAGGCCATGGAGAAATGGGGCTGCTCGTTACAATCTGAATCAGACAGTCGTTCTTGAGTTTCTCACTCACTTCAGGATAATACCGACGGTTGGTGATAAGCGTACGGTCCACGAAATACCAGTCAACCAAGAAAGCACGCTGAATGCCATAAACGGCACCGCCACGAATGCGCAAATGCGTATCACGCCAGGCCAAACCACTTCGGCCTTTGATATAACGTGTGGCGATATTCATGCCACCAATATAACCAATCTTGCCGTCAATGACACAAAGTTTCCGGTGATTGCGGTAGTTCACTTTTCCCGTAAAAGCAGGGAATTTCACGGGCATAAAGGCATGCACTTCGATACCTGCCTCCCGCATCCGTTCAAAGAACTCGTTTTTAACATTCCAACAACCTACGTCGTCATAGATGACACGCACTTCCACGCCTTGAGAAGCTTTCTCCACCAACTCATCGGCCACCATATAACCCAGCGCATCGTCGTTGAAAATGTAAGAGTCAATATGGACATGATTCTTGGCTTTGCCAATGTCCCGCAACAGCATATGGAAGAAATCATAGCCGTTGGTATAGATATCCACCTCATTATCCTTGAAAGGAAATGACCAGTTCTGATTAGTGAATAGTTTTATAAGAGCTCCTTGGTCTGCAGGTATCTTCAGATTTTTCTGCTCAGCAAACTCCAGCATGGATCGTTTGGTGAGTTGGTCAAGTGAACGCTGGGAAATGAAACGCTCTTTCCGTGTGTTCTGCCCGAAGAAAAAATAAATCACAATGCCTACCACTGGCAGAAAGACCAACACGAGCACCCATGCCACGGTCTTGGCTGGCTGCCGATGGTCCATCAGTACCGCTAACAATGCTCCTAGCGTTACAATCGCATAAATGGGATAGAAAATCCAGGATAGGTAAGACATTGAAAGAGTTAAGAATTAAGAGTTAAGAATTAAGAGTTTTAGAGTTTAACAAGCATCTAAGGGAAGCCAACGAGTTTATGGGTTTGCAAGGAAAGACGCCATTGAGGATGTTCCTTGATATAAGCTACACAGGCATCTACAATTTCCTTATTGCGAACAGGGTCTCCTACATCGCAGGGCTGGAGATAGAAAAGTCCCCCACTTATCCCCTCCTGAGGGAATGACAAATAGTCTTCAGGATTGATCTTTCCGTCAAAAATCACTTTAATCTCATCAGCTTTTCGACCGACATACCCCTCCCCTAAGGGGGAGGTTGGGAGGGGGCTTCTCTTCGGTGACACCGTCACCCAGTCGATATTCTCAGGAATAGGAAGCGTGCCATTGGTTTCAATAGCCACTTCAAAACCAGCCTCATGCAATTGATTAACAAATGCCACCGTGACCTGTAAGGTAGGTTCGCCTCCTGTGAGCACAACAAAACGGGCGGGATACTGTGATATTTCCTTTATAATCTCATCTGACGTCATCTCCCGAAAAGAAGAGAAATCGGTATCGCAGAACGAGCATCGCAAATTACAACCTGAAAAACGCACGAACACCGCCGCACGCCCAGTATTGCGCCCCTCGCCTTGCAACGAATAAAAGATATCGTTTACCCGCATAATCCCCTTTGTTTTTTACCTTTTTACTATTTTACCGTTCATACGCCGCCATGTTTCCACGGCTTTCCTGCACCTCCACTCTGTAACAATGAGGAACCTGTTCACAAATCCATTTGGCGATATTCTCAGCCGTCGGATTAAATGGTAACACGTCGTTGAGTACCTGATGGTCAATTTGCTGCTTCACTTGCCGTTTGATGACGGTGAAATCCACCACCATACCATTGGCATCCAGTTCTTCCGCCTTGCAAAAGACGGTGACCATCCAGTTATGGCCATGCAGTTGTGTACACTTGCTTTCGTAATCAAGCGTCAGGCGGTGAGCCGCCGAAATCTCCATAGTTTTCTTTACGTAATACATATTCTCCTTTTGTTAATGGTGGTCGGTGAACACCTATATGAATTATACGATAATGTCATTTCCTAATTTTCTCGCCAAGACATTGCGAATCTCCTGTAAGTCCTTGATTTCCTTCATCAGGCGCATCTGCTCCTCAAAATCCTTCGACTGCTTCATCTGCAACTGAAGTTCGTTGAGATGGTGCTTCACATAATCCATACGGAAATCGAGAATCAGATGAACGACACGCTCCCGAAGACTGTCCTCACTATTATCCTGCTGCAGACTCTTGCTCAACTGCACTCGGTCTATCGACAGTTTATTAGCTATTTTACTAATCTCCACATCCTGATGATTTAGAAAATAAGATTCGGCCTTAAATCCTTTTTGGGTTGAATGCTGTACGGCCTCATCAAGAATACGGTTGAAAAGCGGAACACTAAACGACAAGGCATCCTGCCCCAGGTCATAAGCTATATACTGAGCCACGTTAAGATTGATGGTGTTTCCATCCTCAGTTTCCAAGTTCCTGTAGATAATCCTCTCACCGAATCTCACAACCATCTGCACCATCATTTCCTCCACATGAGTAGCTCGCTGCATGGGAGTGGCAGGCTGTAAAGGAGTGGGAATACCCTGCTGTTGCTGACGAGCTTCCTGTTTCTCCTTCTCATCCTTCTCCCCACGAATCATTTTGTTCATCTGATTGATGATGACCTGCTCACTCATACCCAAGCGGAAGGCGGTATCATGAATATAGGTTGCACGGACCACCTGATCAGGAATCAGACTCAATGATTTCACGATACTGTTGATGGCCGCAGAACGTTTGATGGGATCGGTCACTCCTTTTAGCAGGAAATCGATCTTGAACATGATACAGTCCTTCTGGTTCTCATCAATATATCTCTTGAAGTCAGCAGCCGTATGATTGCGGGAGAAACTGTCAGGATCTTCGCCCTCTGGCAGGAACAGCAGTTTCACGTTAATCCCTTCAGGCAACATCATGTCGATACGTTCCATGGCAGCGTGTTTACCGGCCGTGTCATTATCGTAGATCAAAGTGATGTTGTTGGTGAAACGTCTGAGCGTACGCGTCTGATGCACACTGAAAGCCGTACCTGAGCCTGCCACAACATTCTCGATACCACATTGATGCATGGAGATGACATCGGTCTGTCCCTCCACCACAAAAACATTATTCTCCTGGGCAATGGCTTTCTTGGCCAGATGGATACCGTAAAGTTCACGCTCTTTCTGATAGATGTTGGAAGCAGGTGAATTGACATATTTCTGCTGAACACCTTTCGTGGCGGAATCCAGTTTACGGGCATTGAAGCCCACCACTTTTCCACTCAACGAGAACCATGGGAACACCACACGCCCGGCAAAACGGTCAATGAGTTTTCCGTCACGGTCACTTTTATAGCAAAGTCCCACGCCTACCCCTGTCTCAGGATTCTGAAGGAGATACTTCTCCTTGAATCCCTCTTTCAACAGTTGGTTAGGAAGCGCATCCACCTGCTGTAAATCGTAACCGATGCGAAACTTACGAATGATGTCATCCCGGAAGCCACGTGAACGCAGGTATTGCATGCCAATAGCCAAACCGTCTACGTTGTTGTGCAGAATGTCCTCGAAATACTTAGCCGCGCGTTCGTTCACAATAAACATCGATTCACGATCGTTCTCAGCTTCACGTTCTTCCTGTGACAATTCCCGTTCCTGAATCTCGATATGATATTTATTAGCCAACCAACGGAGTGCCTCAGGATAGGTCATCTGCTCGTGCTCCATGATAAAGTTCACGGGATTGCCCCCCTTGCCGCAACCGAAACAATGGCAGGTATTGCGGGATGGCGTGACGACAAACGAGGGAGTCTTCTCATTATGAAACGGGCATAAGCCCTTATAGTTCGCACCGCTCCTACGAAGCGTCACAAACTCAGACACCACTTCCACAATGTTCGCAGCGTCCATAATCCGGGCAATCGTCGCCTTGTCTATCATTTCTTTCTGCAAAGATACGATTAAGTGAGGGAAACTCCAAATTTATTTGAGAAATTCCTAGCGAAAGTATTTCGGAACGAAAGTCAAAAATGCTGTAATCAGGGTGAAAAAACAGTATTACTCATCTGTATTAATGATTCCTTTACATAATGTTTTAGACTAATCTTAAAAGTAATTTAGTCTAAATTGCTAAGTAATTTAGTCTAAAACAGAAAGCAATTTAGTCTAAATTGCAAAGTAAATTAGACTAAATTGCTATTTAACAGATAATCCGATGGATTATGAAAAGGGCACAGAAGCCTTATACACTTGCCTATAAGAAGGTTCCATACATTTTTATATCTTCTGATAAGGAAGCAATAAAAGAAAAGAAAAGTTGCACAAAAAGCCTAAAATGTGCACAATGATTGACCGATTGTGCACTTTTTGTGATATTTATTTGGGTAGGTGGACTAAAAAGTGTACCTTTGCACCCGATTTTGCAAATCAAGGATAATTATCACATTATTATATTATATGAAATTAAAAATTGTTGTACTTGCCAAGCAAGTTCCTGACACAAGAAATGTGGGTAAGGACGCCATGACGGCTGAGGGCACGGTGAATCGTGCTGCCCTTCCTGCAATCTTCAATCCAGAAGACTTGAATGCATTGGAGCAGGCTCTTCGTCTGAAAGAGCAGAATCCTGGTTCTACTGTTGGAATCCTCACCATGGGTCCTCCCCGTGCCGGTGAAATCATCCGCCAGGGTCTCTACCGTGGTGCCGATACAGGTTGGTTATTGACCGACCGTCTGTTTGCCGGTGCCGATACCCTCGCTACTTCTTACGCTTTGGCTACTGCCATCAAGAAGATTGGTGACGTGGATATCGTGATTGGTGGCCGTCAGGCTATCGATGGTGATACTGCTCAGGTGGGTCCTCAGGTGGCTCAGAAGCTGGGTCTTAACCAGGTGACTTACGCCGAAGAGATTATGAAGTGTGAAGACGGAAAACTCACCATCCAGCGTATGATTGACGGTGGTGTGGAAACCGTTGAGGCTCCCATGCCCGTGGTGGTGACCGTGAACGGAAGTGCCGCTCCCTGCCGTCCCTGCAATGCAAAATTGGTGATGAAATACAAGCGCGCCACCTGTCCGATGGAACGTCCTGCTGATGGTACAGCTTATGACTATCTCTATGAAGAGCGTCCTTATCTGACATTGAACCAATGGTCAGTTGCCGATGTGGATGGTGATGCCAACCAGTGTGGTCTGGCCGGTTCTCCTACGAAGGTGAAGGCCGTGAAGAACATCGTGTTCCAGGCTAAGGAGAGCAAAACTCTCACGGGCAGTGATGCTGATGTGGAGAGTATGATTAAGGAATTACTTGAAGAAAAGATTATTGGATAAGATATGGCTAACAACGTATTTGTATATTGCGAAATTGAAGGTACAACCGTTCAGGAAGTTTCTCAGGAACTGTTGACCAAGGGCCGCAAGTTGGCCAATCAATTGAATGTAGAACTCCATGCCGTGGTCATCGGTACGGGTATTAAGAATAAAGTGGAAGATCAGATTTTGCCTTATGGCGTTGACAAACTCTTTGTCTTCGACGGCGAAGGTCTCTTCCCCTACACCTCTGCCCCTCACACTGACATCATCGTGAACCTCTTCAAAGAAGAGCAGCCGCAGATCTGTCTGATGGGTGCCACCGTTATCGGCCGTGACCTCGGTCCCCGTGTAAGTTCTTCACTTACCAGTGGTCTGACTGCTGACTGCACAGAACTGGAAATCGGTTCATACGAGGACAAGAAGAACAACAAGGTATTCGACAACCTGCTCTATCAGATTCGTCCTGCCTTCGGTGGTAACATCGTGGCTACGATCGTAAACCCCGAGCACCGTCCCCAGATGGCTACCGTACGTTCCGGCGTGATGCAGAAGGCTATCTATGAAGGCGATTGCAAGAAGGAAGTGGTTTATCCCGAGGTTGCCAAATATGTGGATATGGCTGTTGCCGGCGTGGTCAAGGTACTCGACCACCATGTTCAGGCTGCCAAGCATAACCTGAAGGGTGCACCTATCGTGGTTGCCGGTGGCTATGGTGTTGGTTCGAAGGAAGGTTTCGACCAGTTGTTCCAGTTGGCCAAGGTGCTTCATGGTGAGGTAGGCGGAAGCCGTGCTGCCGTGGATGCCGGATGGTTGGATCACGATCGTCAGATTGGTCAGACAGGTGTTACCGTTCATCCGAAGGTATATATTGCCTGTGGTATCTCCGGACAGATTCAGCACATCGCTGGTATGCAAGACTCTGGTATTATCATTTCTGTGAACAACGACCCCGATGCTCCTATCAACCGCATTGCCGACTACGTCATCGTTGGTACTGTTGAGGAAGTTGTCCCCAAGTTGATCAAATACTATAAGCAGAACTCTAAGTAAATGAAAAAAGAAGTCCTTTATTTAGTTCTCTATGCAATTGCGGTGGTTTTCTTGATGTATTGCTCACTCAGAAATGATTACCCAATTATGCGTAGGATACTTGATGAAGTATTTGCAATCTATTTTGCAATACGCTTCTATGAGACTTGTAAAGGCTTAATAAATAAAGAAAAATAATTATGGCAAACTATTATAGCGATCATCCTGAGATCGGGTTCTACTTGAACCACCCCCTGATGGCTCGTATCGTTGAGCTGAAAGAAAAGGGTT
>CACZVX010000032.1 GCA_902784755.1 uncultured Prevotellaceae bacterium | reverse complement strand
GAAACTCCAACCCACCAGAATATTGGCTATCAGATGAAATAAGTTAGGACTATAACCTCCGCCACTGGGCCAAAATTGTGGAATATAGTAAAGACAGGCGATAATCAACCATGCAGGATAGAGGCGCAGGAAACGGCGGTAGTAGAAAGAACCCACCCTATGTCCCTCCCCAAGGGGGTGGGCTTTCTTCGTCCAAGCAAACCAAAGACCGATACCACTTAGGAAAAGGAACATGTCCACACCATTGTTGCCCCGTAAAACAGATCGTTTCTGGATAAGGGAACATGGAAGAGCATCACGATAATCATCGCGAAACCCATCAGCGGTGCACGGTATTTACTCAGGTCGTTCCAGTTCATAGGAAAGAGAGAGATCCACTCCGGCCCTCCCTGTTTAGGGAGGGAGTTGGGTAGATTATGGTTTAGGGATGTAACGTAATATCCATTTGAGTAGCATGGCCAGGGCCACAGATGAGAGGAGATAGATGAGGATGCCGCCATAGATGTCGATGCGGCGATAGTGACTGATGATAAGTTCACGTGCTATGGGGTGCATCACAAACAACATAGCGGAGATGCTGCCGAGCCAACTAAGAGGAGAGAGGAGAGAGGAAAGAGGAGAGAGAATACCCTTACAGGCGGAAAGGAGTTTTACGGTGGCAATGGCTCCTGTTGCTATAAAAGCGGGAACGATGAGCCATGTCCAGAAATACATGCCTCCGAAAAGCACGAAAAGGGCGGAAATCAACACCCACCCAACCTCCCTGAGGGGGGGGTTACTGTTGCTCTCCCCCTCGGGGGAGTTGGAGAGGGGGTCTCTCCTTGCCGCCCAGATGCCCATGCAGAAGGGGAGTAGTCCGCCGATGAAATTGTAGCGGATGTAATTGAGCCAGTCCTGCTGGTTTCCGAAACAAGCCTCAAGCAGGATGGAGCCTGCGGCAAGGGCTATAAGTAGGCTGTTCTGGCGCCAACGGTAAATCACCAATATATATAATATGTAGAGTTGCAGCATCAGTCCGAAATACCAGTAAGGTCCGGGTTTGATGATATGGTCAGGATCGAAATAGAAGAAGTTGATGGTCATCGTGAGTTGCGTGAGCACATGGTCCCACGAATAGACCTGTGCCCCGTCGCTGTGGCGGAGTAGATAGACACCGATGAATACCAGATAGCCGATGATCATCAGACGGAAGAGTTTGAGGAAATGCTTTCTGATGAAAGCAAAACCCACACTATGTCCCTCCCGAAGGGAGGGATTTTCATTGCCTGTCTGGGGATGGGCTTCATATTTTTTTACCAGTCCATAACCACTGATAAAGAGGAAAATGGGAACGCCATAATGGCCGAGAAAAGAGAAAAAATGGATGAAGAGGTCACTGTCAAGAGAAAAGAGTTTGTCGAAAAACTGCATAGGACGCGAGGAATCGAACTTATATTCGTTCTCCTTCACGGCAAATCCTAAAAAGTGACAGTAGTTGTGCAGGATAATCCCGAGGATGGCTATGCCGCGCAGTGCCGCTGATTCCGTACGGCTTAGTAATTCTCCATTTCTCATTTTCTCATTTTCTCATTTTCTTTATTTCCAATCACCTCGTCGTAATCGGTCTCATTCTTGATGATGCGTTTGCGTGCGGCATCATACTTAATACTCAGCAGATTGAGACTGGCCCGATATGCTTTGGTGTGAATGCCGGCGAGATAAACCAGCGTGTGGGCTATGGCATCGGTCATATAAGGCTTGTGAAGGGCTTGTTCCACTTGCCAAACCACATCTGGATGAGCTTCTTTGTAACTCGGTGACATGTAGATCCAGAATGGAATGTCGTATTCGTTACGGGCCATATGGGCATTGATGGTGGCATTGTGATTACGGCAGATGAAATGCACGTCATTGTCATAAACCTGTTCGCCATGGTCAGGAACATAGAAAATGATGGCTTCCTGCTGCTCAAACCTGCGGATAATCTGATCCACGATGGAGTCGTTATAGAGCAAGGAGTTATCGTAATAAGCAAGAACCTGGCGCTCCTTGGGACTCAGTTTTGGCCGGTCGTAGTCATCGCCTTTCCATTTCATTTTCGATTTCGGACAGCGGGTGCGATAATCCAGATGCTGGCCCTTGAGGTGGAAAATGATAAGGTTGTGGTCGGTGTTTTCACTCTTCAGCTGGTCGAAATCCTTGAGCAGTCCCTCGTCAAAATAGCTCAGCTTGGTATTGCGGGTGTCGAACATAGCCTTTGAGAGCTCGGGATTGTTAAGGAAGAATCCACCGGAAAAATCATAGACGGCTTCTTTCGCCTGCGGCAAGAACTGATTGGTGAGGAAGGTAACATGGTAGCCAGCCTTGCGGAACACCTCGGGGAACAAAGGATAGTCACTCCACTCACCGCTGTCGCCCACGCAGTAGAGGGAGAACAGATGTTTGAACACAAAGCTGGTCAGGTTCCATGGAGAGATGACATCTGTGAAGGGATAGAGCTCTTTGTTCTTGGCACGCTCCAACTGCCGCGGCGTAGTGGGCTTGTCATACCCGTAAAGCTGTGCATGATGGCGGTTGTAGCTCTCACCGATAATCATGACGATGTTGGGGCTCTTGAAAGAGCAGGAATCAACCTCCACATGATCCTCACGCTGGATAATAGTGCCTACTTGTGTGGAAGTAAGACGGTTGGCATAAATGGAGAAAAGCAGGCGATAGACGGGCTGATAAAGTTCGGCCTTATCTTGCCTTGTCAGTTCATGTTCCACATCTCCGATACGGTCGTATGACATCAGACGTGCCATTGCTTGTTTGTTAGGCCAGGTCAGATAACCGCAATAGACTACGAGGGCAAGGGTAACAATACCCATAACCACTTTTAATATGGATTCAGCGCCAGGAGCCAGTTGGGGCCCTAACGGACGCTTGTATTCACGGTACCTGTAAGAATGCTTGGGCTTGGTCTTTACATACCAGAAAATGCTCCAGGCAATATGCGCTAAAAGAAGCAGCAGAATCCATCCTGTAGCACCTGTAATCATGTTGAATGAGAGGAACGAAGACAGGAATTCTGAAGCTTCTCGCGAATTGGTCTCGCCAACCAGCAGGAGCATGGTCGGGTTGAGGGTGGAACCGAACTCTGAAAAACAATACACATCGACCAAAGCTAATCCATAGGCTATGACATAGAACAGCCGTTTCACCCATTTGCGGATAGTCTTGGGCAAGATGGAAAGTACTACGCAGAGCAGATAGAGGTCGAAAAACAGTTCCGGCCATGCCCAATGATAGGCATGTGCCTTGGGGTTGTTGGGCACCACGGCATAGGTGCAGATGATACCCAGGAGGAACATAAAAAAGAAGGCGCTGTTTTTCCGTATTGGTTCGAAAAACAGTCCTAGGATTCTTACAATGATATTGTCTTTTCGCTTTCTCATCATGTTGATTAATTTCGCTTGCGAAATTACGGATTATTTTCGAAACTGCCAAACGTGTGGCTTAAAACTTCACTTTTGCGCGTGTTTAGCGATATAGGTGTTCTTGTTCGATGACCATGGCCACCTCTGTGTTCACGAGTCCCCGTACGCTTTTCCCCTCTTGTAGCCGTTGCCGGATTTGGGTACTGCTGATATTGATGAGGGGCGTTTCCACAATCTGAATATCTGAATCCTGGAACTTTACATCTGAAACCTTACTTCCTTTCCGCGGATAGACGATGATAGGGTAACGTTTCAGAATATCTTCATAGCGATACCATTTGTCGAAAGCTTCCCAGTTGTCGCCACCGATTAATAAGGTGAACTTTCTTTCAGGGTATTCCTGTTCGAGCGCCTGCAGTGTATTCCAGGTATAGGACGGTTTGGGAAGGTGGAATTCAAAATCGCTGGCCATCAGCTGTGGCTCCTCTTTCAAGGCCAGGCGCACCAATTGGAGCCGCTTGTCATCATCCAGCAGCTGCTGATCTTGTTTGAAAGGATTCTGCGGTGATACCAGGAACCAAACCTCATCGAGTGCTGCTTCTTGAAGCAGCGATTTGGCCAGACGCACATGGCCGTTGTGGATGGGGTTGAAGGAACCGCCGAAAAGTCCTATGTTCATTAATCTGTATAATGGGAGATTGAGGAAACGAGAAATTATTTGCTCAGGAATTCTTCAACCAGTTTCAACACTTCGGCTTCGGCTGCTGTTAAATCGTCGTTAACCACCACCTTATCGAATTTCGGAGCAAAGGTTAACTCATATTCAGCTTTGGCCAATCTCTGTTCTATCACTTCAGGGGCATCTGTGCCGCGACCTTCCAGACGACGGCGAAGTTCTGCTATCGAGGGCGGCTGGATGAAAAGGCTCATGGCTCTCTTGCGGTAGTGTTTCTTGATGTTCACACCACCTTTCACGTCCACGTCGAACACTACATTCAGTCCCTTGGCAGTCTTTTCGTCCACCTGTGATTTCAGTGTGCCGTAGAAACGGTTCTCATAAACCTCTTCATACTCCAGAAACTCATTCCTTGCAATCCTTTCACGGAATTCATCAGCGGTAATGAAGTAATACTCCACGCCGTTCTGCTCGGTGCCTCGGGGAGCACGGCTGGTACACGAGATGCTGAAAGTCAGTTTCAGTTCCGGATGTTCTTTCATCAGCCAGTTCACAATGGTTGACTTGCCGCTGCCGCTCGGGGCTGAGATAATGAGAAGTTTGCCCTGTTTCATTATAGTGCGTTTAATACTTGTTCCTTGATCTGCTCCAATTCATCTTTCATCTTCACCACGATGTTCTGCATCTCCGCGTTGTTGCTCTTCGAACCCGTGGTATTGATCTCACGTCCCATTTCCTGAGCGATGAAACCGAGTTTTTTGCCTTGTCCGGCAGGTTCTTCCATCGTCTCACGGAAATATTTCAGGTGATTGCTGAGGCGCTGTTTCTCCTCGCTGATGTCAAGCTTTTCAATATAGTAGATGAGCTCCTGTTCCAGACGGTTCTTGTCGTAATCCACCTCAGGGATACTCTTCAGTCCGTCCACGATACGGTTACGGATTTTCTCCACACGCGACTGCTCGTAAGGCTCTATGCTGGCAAGAAGCGAACCGATATTGTCAATCTTCTCCGTAAACTTCTTCTGTAAGGCAGCACCTTCCTGGATACGGAAATCAACGATGGCTTTCAATGCCTGTTCTATGGCTTGACGGACCACATTCCATTCCTCCTCGGAAAGCACTTCCACCTCCGTCTTCGTCAGTACATCCGGCATACGTACCAGCGTGTAGAACCAGTCGGCAGGTTCGGGAATACCTGTCTTAGCGGAAATATTTTTCATCTGCAGGTAGTAGTTCTCCACCAGGGCACTGTTGATGGGGGTGGCATCCACGCCGGCCTCTTTCTCTATCCAGATACTGAAATCCACTTTACCGCGGATGAGAGCCTGTGCCACCATCTGCCTCATGTCCATTTCCTTCTCGCGGTAGAGTGGGGCAATGCGTGCGTTAAGGTCCAATGCCTTTGAGTTGAGTGACTTGATTTCAACGTGAATCTTTTTGTCATTGTAGGCTACCACGGCATTACCGTAGCCTGTCATTGATTGTATCATACTATTGAAATGCGTTAAATTTTCTGCAAAGGTACAGTAAATGAGTGGAAAATCAAAATTTATTTTGGAAATTCCCGATTGCAACCCGCTTTCGATGTTTTTAACATCAAAATTACTACTTTTTAATGGAAAATGCGTAATTTTGCAAAATTATTTAGAAGATAATTGATTTATGTCGTGTATTTTGAACATAGAAACGAGTACCGATGTGTGTTCTGTGGCTGTCTGCGAAGATTCTAAAACCATCTTCTCCCAAGAAGATCATTCCGGCCCTAATCACTCGGTGACGCTGGGTGTCTTTGTGGATGAAGCCCTCTCGTTTATTGATAGTCACGCCATTCCCCTCGATGCGGTCGCTGTGAGTTGCGGTCCTGGTTCCTATACGGGTCTGCGCATCGGTGTTTCGATGGCAAAGGGTATCTGCTATGGATTGAATATTCCGCTGCTCAGCGTGCCTACACTGGAATTGCTGGCAGTCCCCGTGTTGTTGCGGGAGATGATAAAGGAAGAAGACGCGCTGATTTGTCCGATGCTCGACGCCCGTCGCATGGAAGTCTATGCTGGTATCTATACCAGAGCCTTGAAAGAGGTTCGCCCTGTTCAGGCTGATGTCGTCGACGCTGAGACCTATCGGTCCTATTTGGATGAACATCCTGTCTATTTCTTCGGAAACGGAGCAGCCAAATGTATGGAAGCCATCCATCATCCCAATGCCCGCTTGATTGAAGGAATAGAACCTTTGGCAAAATATATGCAGCCGTTGGCAGAGCGCCGCTATCTTCAGCAGCAATATGAAGACACGGCTTATTTCGTTCCTTTCTACTTGAAGGACTTCGTTGCCAAGATGCCCAGGAAACTGTTGTGAAAACGGGATTTTGTAATTTGAAATCAGAAATAAAAGATATGAATATAGAAGGTTTAGACTACAACACCCAGCGTGAACAATTGGTGCTGCCCGAATATGGAAGGGAAGTGCAGAAGATGGTGGATCATGCCGTGGGTCTTCCCAGCAAAGAGGAACGCCAGCATTGTGCTGAGACGATTGTGGCCATTATGGACCGCATGTTCCCGCAGAATCGCGAGAATCCCGACTATAAGCAGAAACTATGGGACCATCTTGCTATCATGAGTAACTTCCAGCTCGATATTGACTGGCCTTTCGATATTTCCGGGGCAGCTAAGATTGCCACGAAGCCGGAGCCGCTGGATTATCCCATGTCACAGATTCCTGTGCGCCATTATGGCAAGATGATCTTTGAGCTTTTCGAACAACTCAAGACCATGCCTCCCGGCGAAGAGCGCGATGAACTGGTTCGCGAGACTGCCAATCAGATGAAGCGCAATCTCTATCAGTGGAGCCAGGGCTCTGCCGACGATGAGAAGATTGCCAGTGATCTCGCCCGTTTCACCGATGGCCGTATTCAGCTGGATATTGATAGTTTTGTGTTTGATAAGTTGGATTTCAGTCAGGCCCCACAACAGTCTGGTAAAAAGAAGCGTCGCTAATGCAGTCATTTATCATTGAAGGCGGGCATCCGCTGAGCGGTACCATTATTCCTCAGGGTGCTAAGAACGAGGCATTGCAGGTGATCTGCGCCACCTTGCTCACCAGCGACCCTGTGATTCTCCGCAATATCCCTGATATTCTGGATGTGAACAACCTCATCCAGCTGTTGCGTGATATCAAAGTGAAGGTGACCCGGCTCTCCCGCAACGACTATCAGTTTCAGGCTGATGCCGTTGATCTGGCTTATTTGTCAAGTGATGAGTTCGTGCGCAAGTGTGCGGCTCTTCGCGGTTCGGTGCTGATGATCGGTCCGCTGCTTTCACGTTTCGGCAAGGCAGTGGTCGCAGAGCCTGGAGGCGACAAGATAGGACGTCGCCGTCTGGATACGCATTTTCTGGGCTTCAAGAATTTGGGTGCACATTTTTATTTCAACGAACAGCGCAATGTTTATGAGATAACCGCCTCTTCCCTGAAGGGTTGCTACATGCTCCTCGATGAGGCTTCGGTTACGGGAACGGCCAATATCATCATGGCGGCTGTCTTCGCCAAAGGCACCACCACCATCTATAATGCAGCTTGTGAGCCCTATATTCAGCAGCTTTGTCATTTGCTCAATCAGATGGGAGCCCAGATTTCAGGCATCGGTTCCAATCTGCTCACCATCAATGGTGTGTCAGCATTGCATGGCGGGGAGCACCGACTGCTACCTGACATGATTGAGGTGGGCTCTTTCATCGGTATGGCAGCCATGGTTGGCGAGGGTGTGCGCATCAAGAATGTCTCGCTGAAAGACCTCGGCATTATTCCCGATGCTTTCCGTCGTCTGGGTGTGAAAATCAAGGTGGAGGGCGATGATCTCCTCATTCCCCGACAGCCCCACTATGTCATCGACTCCTTTATAGATGGTAGTATCATGACTTTGGCCGATGCTCCTTGGCCGGGACTCACCCCCGACCTTCTTTCTGTATTGCTGGTCGTAGCTACGCAAGCCCGTGGTTCCGTGCTATTCCATCAGAAGATGTTCGAGAGCCGCCTGTTCTTCGTGGATAAGTTGATCGACATGGGTGCCCAGATCATCCTCTGCGACCCTCACCGTGCTGTGGTGGTGGGTCATGACCATAAGAAAGTGTTGCGTGCCGGGCGCATGACGAGTCCCGATATCCGTGCGGGTATTGCGCTTCTGATTGCTGCCCTTTCGGCCAACGGTACCAGCCGTATCGACAATATAGCCCAGATTGACCGCGGCTATCAGGATATTGAAGCCCGGCTGAACGAATTGGGTGCCAGGATTACGCGCGTGGAGAGTTGATAGGAAATGATTAAAAAGGAAGACGTATATAAGATTGGACGCTTGGGAAAGCCGCATGGCGTGAAGGGTGAGATCACCTTTCAGTTCCAGGATGATGTGTTCGACCGTGTGGATGCCGACTATCTCATCATTGAGGTGGACGGTATTCTTGTGCCCTTCTTCATCGAGGAATATCGTTTCCGTTCCGACGAAGTGGCTTTGTTGAAGTTGGAAGACATCGATACGCAAGAGGCTGCCCGCCAGCTCACCAACAGTGACGTCTATTTTGAGCGCCGCCTTTCCGATGAGGATGAAGACCGTGATTCTTCACTCTTCACTCTTCACTCTTCATTTCTTATCGGTTATTGCTTGGTCAATGATGCTGACGGGAAGGAAATCGGAACGATTGCCGCTATCGACGACTCCACCGCCAATGTGCTGTTTGAACTCGAAGACGGCAAACTCATCCCCGTAGCCGAAGAATTTATAAAAACCATAGACAGCGACAAGCGTGAAATCAGGGTAACCTTACCCGAAGGATTATTGGAATTATGAAACAAAAGATATGCATCTTAGGCTCTACCGGTAGCATCGGTACGCAGGCCCTCGACGTCATTCGGGAGCACAGCGACCGCTACGAAGCCTATGCGTTGACCGCCAACACCCGTTGGGAACTCCTTGCCCGTCAGGCCCGTGAGTTTCATCCCGTTGCGGTGGTCATAGCCGATGAACGCTATTATGAACCTCTTCAGGAGGCACTTGCTGATACCGATATAAAGGTATGGACGGGCGTTCGTGCCCTCGATGAGATTGTGGAGGCCGAACCCATTACCGCCGTACTGACCGCCATGGTGGGCTTTGCAGGTCTTTCACCAACCATCCATGCCATCAAGGCCCGCAAGAAAATCTGTCTGGCCAACAAGGAGACGCTGGTAGTGGCTGGTGAACTGATTTGTCAGTTGGCAGGTGAATACCACACGCCCATTCTGCCCGTCGACAGCGAGCATTCCGCGATTTTCCAGAGTCTGGCCGGAGAAGGTGACAACGAGATAGAGAAGATTCTGCTGACGGCCTCAGGAGGTCCCTTCCGGCTGAAGTCCATGGAGGAGATTGCCAAGGTCACGAAGGCCGACGCCTTGAAACATCCCACATGGGATATGGGTGCGAAGATCACCATCGATTCCGCTTCCATGATGAACAAGGGTTTCGAGGTCATTGAGGCCAAGTGGCTGTTTGGCGTGCCGGCAGAGAAGATTCAGGTCCTCGTTCATCCGCAGAGCATCGTGCATTCTGCCGTACAGTTCGTGGACGGTTCCGTCAAGGCGCAGTTGGGAGTGCCCGATATGCGTCTGCCCATCCAGTATGCGTTTTCCTATCCCGACCGTCTGCCGCTGACAGGTGAGCGTCTCGACCTTTTCCGTCATCCCTTGGAGTTCTTCGAACCCGATCTGGAGAAGTTCCGCTGTCTGGCCCTCGCCTTTGAGGCCATTCGTCAGGGAGGTAATATGCCTTGCATCGTCAATGCTGCCAACGAGATTGTCAATCGCGCCTTCCTCGAAGACCGTTGCCGGTTCCTCCAAATGGCAGAGATCATCGAGAAGACCATGCAGCGTGCCACCTTCAATGCCAATCCCGACTACGAAGTCTATGTCGAGACCGATAAGGAGGCAAGAAGGATAGCGGCTGAAATGCTGTAACCCCTTCCCGAAGGGGAGGAGAGCCTGACTGGGTCCGACTTTATGAGAGAAAGAAATCAGTAAATAGTAAATATCATGTGAATGTGTCTGCCACCCCCTTGAAACCGCAGGCACACCCCTCTGAAGGAGGGGGCGGGGGAAGTTTTTATGGAAGTATTTTTGATAAGACTCTTACAGTTCATTTTGGCCATTTCGCTCCTTGTGCTGCTGCATGAGGGAGGCCACTTCTTCTTCTCCAAACTTTTTGGCGTACGCGTTGAGAAATTCTATATGTTCTTCGACGTAGGCATCGGCAAATGGGATGGATCTATTTTCAAGTTCAAACCCAAGAACAGCGACACGCAGTATGGTGCCGGCTGGCTTCCCTTGGGCGGCTATTGCAAGATTGCAGGCATGATCGACGAGAGCTTCGACACAGAGCAGATGAGCCGTCCCCCACAGCCATGGGAATTCCGCACCAAGCCAGCCTGGCAGCGACTCCTCATCATGATTGGAGGTGTGCTGGTTAATTTCCTGCTGGCCCTCTTCATCTATAGCATGGTGATGTTCTCTTGGGGCGACAGCTATTTCGATACGAAAGACATGACCATGGGCTTCAAGTTCAATCAGGACGCCAAAGCCCTCGGATTCCAGGACCATGACATGCTCGTCAGCTACGACGGCAAACCCTTCGGCCGTTTCGACGTGGACGTCTATCGCCATATAGCCGATGCCAAGACCGTTACGGTGAAGCGTGGCAATAAGAATGTCAATATCCAGATGCCCGAAGACATGAGTCTGCTCGACATGCTGAAGACTGAGCCTGCCTTTGTGCGTCCCTTCGTTCCGGCCGAGGTTGACACGGTCATGCCCGAATCCCCTGCCGCCAAAGCCGGCATGCTGAAAGGCGATAAGATTGTCTCCATCAACGGAAAACCCGTTGACAGCTGGACGGAATTCACCTATCAGGCAGGAGTGCTCAGCGATATGCTTGCCAATGCCAAGACCAAAAGCGACAGCTTGAAGATCCGTACGGCAACCATCGTAACCACCCGCGACACCCTGCATCTCGTGCTCACCGAAGACCTCAAGCTGGGCGTAGGCCAGACCTCCATCGCCTCCTATTATGAACCCGTGAAAGTATCTTTCGGCTTCTTCGAGAGTTTCCCCGCAGGCATCAGATATGGCATCAACGTGCTTCGCGGCTATGTCAGCGACCTTCGCTACGTGGCCTCTGCCGACGGAGCCAAGTCGTTAGGCGGTTTCGGCGCCATTGGTTCCCTCTTCCCCCCTGTTTGGGACTGGCATCAGTTCTGGATGATGACCGCCTTCCTGAGCATCATCCTTGCATTCATGAACATCCTGCCTATCCCTGCCCTCGATGGCGGACATGTGTTGTTCCTGATTTACGAAATGATTACCGGTCGCAAGCCCTCCGAGAATTTCCTCATCAAGGCAGAGTATGTCGGATTCGGTCTCCTCATTCTTTTGATGGTCGTGGCCAATCTGAACGACATCCTCCGCTGGCTGGGCTATATGTAATCAAAACCAAAGCATCCACCTCTTTCGAGGTGGATGCTATTTTGGAGTGATAAAGAAGTTAGTCAGCTGTACCAGATTACGCTGTTGCTGGAAGTCTCGTAATGCACATCCTCATCGTTGTAGATGTTATCCAGCTCGTAGTCTTCCTGATTGTGCATTTTAGGTTTCATTTTCATAGTTAATTCTCCTTCATTTAAATGAGTTACTTTAGATAAAATGGTCATTTCATCACTGCAAATATAGATTTTTTTTTGATAGGTTGTATCTTTTTCTATCATATTTTAGTGATTTTATACACAATTATGGTTAAAATGAGCATTTATCGGTAACTTTTGAGAGAATTTTACGGTTTGAAATCATTTTTACCGTTTAGGTTTCGATTTGAAATCCTCCAACGCAAAACCCCTACAAATTGTAATTTTGACACTTTTCAAAATTGTGCATCCGCCGTACAATTTTTTCTCGTAAAAGTTTGTCGTTTCATTTTTTTGTATTACCTTTGCACCGCATTTTTCTACCGTGAATGCCCTGAGTGATGCCCAGATGGCGGAATTGGTAGACGCGTTGGTCTCAAACACCAATGCCGCAAGGCGTCCCGGTTCGACCCCGGGTCTGGGTACAAGATTTCAAAGCAAAGTGTGTTGGCTATCTATTAGTTACAACACACTTTTTTCTTTTTGGTGCAACATGGTGCAACAATTTATATACAAATACTTCATCGTTTTATTCTTGTTCCTTTTTCGTTTTTGCATCATATCCTCATCAAATAATGATTTCCCAGAAGCCACCTTTGTCGGGACCTACTCGACGGAGATATTTACCACGCATGGCTTCGATATTGCGATAAATCGAAGTTTCGCTAATTCCGACGTTATTTGCCAAGTCAGCTCTTGATATATACGGGTCTTCAATCATCAGTTCTAGTATCTTGATTCGATTAGCTGTTAAAGTCTCTCCTAATGCAGCTGCCTTTTCTCTCAACTTTTCTGTTACTTTGCCATGATTTTCTGCTACCTTTTCTGCTACCCCTTTATGGCTTTCTGCTACCTTTCCACCGTTTTCTGTTACGTTTCCTGTTTGCTTCTGTACGTTTTCTGCTACCTTTGGTACTGTAATCTTCAAAATGAACTCGTCAGTTCTGAAGTATGGGACATTTGCACCATTAGCCTCCTGTTCACGACAGATACTGTCAAAGCCCTCGCCAAACTCCTTCACGAAGTGATATGTTTTGAGAACTCTTGTCTTCATTTAGAATAGAGATATTAGAACGAGGAATAACATACATCTGGCAAATCTTATTGCTGATGAATACATATTGTGTCCCTTTCGGATCACCATCTATCAAATATGTTGTTACAGTTTTACCCATAATTATCTTATTTTATCTAACACTTCATTAATATTATCTCTGCCTTCAACAAACCTGTGTGCAGACGGAATATACGCAAGTTCATCTGTGCCTCCTGAATAGAAGAGAATCATGTCAATAACCAAACTTCTCCAAAAAAGAGAATCATCTTCCTTTTTAACTGATATTGAAATATGCCCAATATCCAATTCTTCATCTGGATATATTGCCTCTTTCGAGGATACGGCTAATTTAAGTCTATTTCTGTTTATTACTGTATATGAGAATTTTGAAGACTCTGTTTTTTGTTGTATGTTGCAAAGGTGAAAATTATTTATATAAAAATTTAGTTTATACGAATCACATGGTTGTTTTCCTTCATTTATAATTTTGGCTGTTAGCTGATATTCGTACCTGGATTCTGTTTTATAAATGCGGACAAATGTGCAACCATCAATCTTTATTTTAGGAATGAAAATTCTATTATACAAATCTTTAACTTCATAATCTTCCATTGGTTCAGACTTGAAGTTAAATCGCTTATAATAGCGTTTATCCCTTGCCATATGTGGAGCATTTCCACTTCTTGGAATTTTCACTACATATATAGATTGTTCCAAATCATTTATTCTGACTGGACATATTTTCAGGTCATCTATTCTTGGTTGAATCAGTTGTATTACATTTTCCAACCATTCTTTCGTGTATATTCTACCGTCAATAGGACTAATTCCTTTGGGTCTATGATCTTCTTCAGAAACTCCATAAACAATAATTCCACCATCAGAATTAGCAAACGCAGAAATATCTTTTGTTATTTCATTGCGTTTTTTATCATCCTTTTTGTCTAAAGCACCATCCGCCTTATAATCAAGGTGTATGTTTTCCTCCACCTCATTTGAGATAAGTTTTTCAATATCATCAAAGGAATATTCTTCTTTATTGTATAAGTCCATAAAAAAAATAGTACGACATTATTTATATTTCATTTCTAAATTATATTCTTCTATAAAGTCCATCTTAAACATGCTTCTCAGATATCCATCGATATTGTAAAAGCTTGTCGCATTATAATTTTCGAAAATGGCTTTATCTAAGTTGTTAACGGTGTCCATACCTTTATTAAGAAAAGTCGTTTTTTCCTTAAAGTAATCACCTGCACATTCTAAACATGCGACACTACCTGCATTAGAGTATGACATCAATACATACCAATGCTGCGGTAACGACAAAACAAATGATTCCCTTAGGAAATTGTTAAATTTCTCTTTAAAATCGTAATTACGCGGAGGAATTACAATATTTGAAGCACACCATAATTTCTTTGAATCATAGTATTCTAATTTCGTGCTTAGATATCGTAGTCCAACAAATGGAGAACGCAAAGTTATCCATTGTAACAAAAGTCCTGAAATAATATACTCTTCATGGAAATATGCAGATGGGTATTTTACTCGAAAGGACGTTGCTATCACTAGGAAATACAACCTCAATAAGTCTTTTAAATATGGACTATTTTGCTCAAAAGAATCTAATGTTATTGCCAAATCCAATATGTTTAAATCTTTCGAAGGACGAAAAGAAGAAGCCCAAATCGTATTAAATTCAGGTCTATTCAGTTCTAGCCAAGCGGTGTAAGCACATCCCGCTAAATATAAACATGGAAATCCTTCTATTGAATATCTTTGCTTTAATATTAGTTCTCTTTTGTTGAATGGAACATGGAACATATCTGACCGTTTGTTTAAGTTCGCTGTTGTCGATCTTATTCTAATATAAGAATTCTCATTGTTGATAGTATAACCCCTTCTACTCCAGTCATCAGAAATGAGAGACATTAAATGCTCAAATCTTTTATATGCTTCTCCTGATTTTCCGGACAAATAGAATTTTAGAACTTGCAATATGTCCTCTATAATTTTTCCAAAAATATTGAAATCATCTTCAGATAGTTTTTCTTGAAAAATGTTGGAACGTAAATAGGAAAGATAAGAATCAAAACACATTTTAAGAGTGTCAAAATAGCTAGAACTATCCTTACAAATGAAAGGCGGATTTAAGTCTTCGTACGGCATCCTATTTTTGTTTTAAAGTTTCCTCAATTCATTCATTTTCTTAAATAACGCTGTCAATTGGGCATTGTCATTAACATGTGCCATTTCCTCTATGACATCTTCGTCGTTGAAATCCAGACGTACAATCTTGTCATCGCTTTCAATCCTGATCAGTTCAATGTCGTCCACCTGACTTTCCTTCTTGGCATAGTTCACCATCGCTTCTGCCTTTGAATAATTGTCTGCCTCATTAGCCCTATGTGGCTCTAAGATATTGAAAGTATAACTGCCGTTTTCTTTCCTTATAACAATAAAGTCTGGAATGAACTTCTTTTCCTGCTTGCCTTCTTTACGGATTAATGTCAGCGGTGCTTGCCTGCCCTCAACATTTCTAATCCAACATACAAAATCTTCACGAGCAAATTCTGCTTCTAGCACTTTGCTCTCCCAACCACTCGTAAAGTTAAAGGTTGCCTCACCATTTGCGTCAACAAACATATGGTGCTTGTATGCGACCTCTCCTTTAGGGAGAATAAATGGTTCATGAAGTTTCCACGTACTTTCGGGATTAGGATTCTGCTTAACAATTCGCTCATACTTAGTAGTAACTACTTCATTCTTAGTTGTAAGAACTTTGCGATAGTTCTTTTTCAGTTCTTTAAATCGTTCTTTCGCGTATGACTCTAACTCGTCCAAACAATTATTGACAAAAAGAACAACTTGCTTTTCACATTCCATGATGTCATAATGTTCTGAGGCCACTGCCAAATAGTCCGTTGCTATTTCTCCTTGGGCTAGTTTGTGGTCTGCCAATTTATACTCTCTTTCAATGTCATAATCTAATGTACGCCAAATCCGAGACCCTCTTCCTTCCATTTCTTCGGATCTCAGATAAGCTAGACTTCCGCCATTAACAATATATTCATCGAAAGATTTTATCTTTTCTTCATACGCTCCTGATGCCTGCAATTTCTCTACATAACTGCACATTATATTGACGATTTCCTTTGTCAGATTCCGCTTGACAGTCTTGTCTGGTGTCTCATTCTTTATCAGATTTGCCAGTTTATATACAGAATTCAAATAGGAACTTATTTTACTGCTACTCATTACATAAGTAAGGAGGCCCATACTGTTAATCCACTCCAGCACATCGCGCTTATCCTCTGCAACATACAGTGTCTGGTATTCCTTATCGCCGCCTCTACTGGTAGAAACTCCAGAAGCAACTCCTTCAGAGCGAAGAGAGGCGACAACCTTTTTTACTGTTTCTTCATCGAAGCGTGGAAGAAACAGGTGAACGTCATTCAAGGTTACATCATCTTCTATCCTCCTATGCAATGGTGTCCTGACAATCCTTCCTACCAATTGTGCTATATAGGTGTAGTCCGTTGCTACTCTGAACGACATCATTGTCTCTGCACGAGGACAATCCCAACCCGTAGAAAGACTCTCCTTGAAGAATACGATTTTAACTTCATCGCTATCTTGTATACGTGAGGCCTCCAAATAGGGGACGATGAGGTTGTTAATTTTAATCTCTGTTTGAGGATTGCCAAAGGAGTGAACTACTTCGCCACGTTCTAATTTTCTGCCTAATTCTGATTCTATCACTCTCAAACATTCATCAAGGTCACTCACAGAATAGGAATCATTACCCTTGTTCTCTACTTGAATAGTGAATATAGGATTCACTTCTTCTCCACCATTCCTTTCATGGTGCTTTTGCCAGTGTTCACACTTATTTATCCATTCCCTTGTGGCAAGCTGGAGCATTGTCATTACTCTCTCAGATTGTCCTGGTGCAGGATATTCTATCTCTATGTTGTCTTTCAGGAGTCCAGATTCTATAACATCCTTTGCCTCTATTTCACAACTCCTGGTGGTTGCACTGGTGATTCCTGCAACCAATTTGTTGAATCTTTCAATGGTTGCACTCATGCCAATCACTATTGGCAATCTGTCAAGTCCGTCATCCTCACTGCCTTTGATGAATTTCTGCATGATAGTGTTGGCTTTCTCTATATCCGTTTGCTTTGACGAGCCGCGATGTGCCTCGTCAATAATCAGATAGAGTCGATTACCTTTCTCTCTGATGGTGTTTTGCAGGGTCTGCCAAATGGTAAACTGCCGTTTGTCGCCACCTCCTTTTTTGGTAAGATTACTGTTAATTCCCAATTTTTGGGTATTCAGGAAATACACGACACCATCATTGAGTATTTCTTGGTCAAACTCTTCATCTTTTATCGTTACGAAGTTCCCATAGCCAATACTGTTCTCAGTCTCGTCCATAATCTTCTGTTTTGACTGCTCATTCAAGTCAGGCATATCAGAAAGCCAGATGAAAACCGAATCAGGTTGGGCTACGTACTTCTCATTTCCACACATGACAGACTCAATCAAAGCTGACATCAGAATGGTTTTGCCTGCTCCTGTTGGTGCTGTCAGGGATATAATCTGCTGCTTGCCCCGTTTGCCATATTCTGCCTGTGCATCATTGCAATACTCACGTAGTTCGTCTAACTTTTCTTCTTGGAAATCTATCAATGTAACTTTCATAAGTGTCTATCTTTCGTAGTTGATACTGAAATTGTCTAAATAATCCTTATATAGATGGTAAGTTTTAGCCCATGTGAATGGCTGGGCCATTTCAAGGAAGGCATTTGCTGATTTGGCAATAATGAAGATGTTCTCGATATCCTTCCTCCCTTTTAACTGTGAACGGAAGTCCGCATACTCATCCTCATTGGTCAGAATGGCCATCTTGTTGTCTGTAAACACCAAGGCATCAGGGATGTCATTACCATGTAGCACAGGGCATTCGCCTATACATCCCGCTTTCATCCATAGAATAGGCAACAACTCACGGAACTGGCGATGAAGAGCCACTGCATGCTTATCAAGGAAACCCAGCTTGAAGTATTTTACGTTAGCCTCAAAACCCTCTGACATGGGACGCTGTACAGGTTCTTCCACAATGATTTTGCCTAATATTTCTTCTACATCAGTTTTAATCTGCTTGAACACACCATTATTTCTTGTGACAATGTATAGTTCTGTAATATGCTCCATCCCATCTAATGCTTCTAACCATTCCTCAGCATAATTGGCATCGAAGAGAATGGAGCAGGGATGATCCTCAGAAACAATATACTTGGAATCAGCCTTCACAAGGCTTTGTGGCAGTTTGCCCTGACAGGTCAGTGCAACAAGCTCTTTCTTTTGTTGCGTTTTCAGTGATGCGGGGTCATCTATCAGCGTTATCTGCCTGATAGTTCTGTCTTTTTCCTTTTCCTGCTTTAGATAAGTCTGATAAGAACCTGTCAAAGGATTCCCGTTAACATCAACTCCTAAAATGCTACATTTTGTACGAGGCCAGTTCACATATCGGGCAATGCCCCATTTGTCCCATTCATCCATGCCAGGACGCAAATGCTTTCTCTTTAGTTTTGTTTCCTCTTCGGCAGACACCTCGTTATTCGTTACCATAATGCAACGACGATTGCCACCATCTTCAGCGTTCAGAAGATTTACCGCATGTAACGTTGTGCCACTACCGGCAAAGAAATCTACAATTAGGGCGTTGGGCTTGTTGGCAACGAAAAAGCGGAGTACATCATGCACAGCATAGACAGATTTGGGAAAGTCAAATTTTCCACTGCCGATAATTGAATTGAGCATCTTAGTCCCTAATTGTGTGGCATCATGAGATGATATCCACCACTGTGTACCAGGAATGAATTTGGCTTCGTAATTACTTTCATCTACAATAATTGATCCATCGGGAGCATAACCTATTATTGGAAAATCCCCTCTTTCGACTTTTTTTTGCTCTCCTTTTGCCAAATAGGTTAATGAAGTGCGCTCGCCCCTGTTTCTTCCTATTCTTACATAATGCTTTTTATCTAACTCTTTCAAAGTAGCTCTTCCTATACGCCAACGGCCTTCTTTGCCATCAGGAAAAATAGGCCAAACCTGTATCAAATCTTTGGGACAAGGAATGCTGTTCCTGTCTACATCTAAAGCAATATAATCACCAATATCTACTATCTTGTTTCCAGATGAATTAAGATAAATAGGATAAAACATCTTATACCGATCAGACCTCAATGTCGCTGTACCTGAACGTTGTAATCCATTCCATCTAAGTTTATCTTTGTAGCCACCTTTTATATTTCCCCTCCATTCATTTGATAAGGGTAATGGTTGTGGTGACATCTGGCCAAATTTGACTAAAAAAATGTATTCATCTGTCCTTGCAAATTCTCCACCACGACTAACTCCAGCAGGATTTATGACAGAACTAATCATTTGTATATTAGCTTCAGGAAATAATTCCTCCAAAAGACATCCCAACCTCAGATACTCTTTTTCGTCTATTGTAACAATAAGAACAGAATCCTTTGGGTTAATCAGTTTCTTCGCAAGCAATAGTCGTTTCTTCATCATACACAGCCATTTGCTGTGCCTGTACGAATCGCTACTATCCACATAGTCATTGTTGTATTTCCAACTTTTATCACCAGTGTTATAAGGCGGGTCGATATAAATGCAGTCCACCTTGCCAGCATAAAGATAAACCAGTAATTGCAATGCATGGTAATTCTCTGCCTCTATCAAGGTGTGCCAAAGGCTGCTGTCTGGTGCATTTTTCACCTCATCCATTGGCTGCAAGCTGGGATAGATGGGTTGTCCAAAAAGGGCAACGCGGACAATATCGCCTTTTCTGAAAGTCACTTTGTCGTGATTCTCATCCTGAGTAACGCAAAACACATCGTCACCATCTACTCTCTCAACAAGGTAATAGTGCACAAACTGCTTATCTCTTTCTGAAACAAGACAGCCACTTACTATAGGTAATTCATAGAGAGGTGTAGCCTCTGGCACGTGTTCCTCAAACACCAAGCCGAACTTCTTTTGCTTCTTAATGTCAGAAACCTCAGCCAATAGCAGTTGTCTTAGCTGTGGGTCTTTTACTTTATCTATTAAGGTATTAATCCTAGCCATAGCTCATCATTTTATCTAACAAACATGTTCGCGGGTTGAAAATATAACCTGATTCTTTGATAATTTGTTGAACTCCATTTTATTTCTTTTTCTTTCCCAGCATCTTCTTTTCTTCGCTTACCAAACGCCGTTCAATCTTCTTTACATCTTCAGCTGGTGGGAGGTTTTCAGGAACGATGCCACGTTCTGTTAACATCTTGCGAACAGCTTCGTTGTTATCAACGTGTTCTTTGGTGATGGACGCTTCGCCTTGAAGATCTTTGGTTTGCACATTGACACTGGTCATCTCCGCAGCGAAGTCTTTTGCCTTGATGCTTATAGTGGGAAGGAAATCGGCAAGAGGACGGCCTTGTGGCATCCCCAACTTGCGTTTCATCATGTTTGTGCTCAAACGGAAAAGTGCCTGATCCCCTTTGGAACGGATAACAGCGAAAGTATGGTCATTTACACCGCGTTCATATAAGATGCCAGAAAGTTTTCTTTCTGTCTCTTGCAATTTGGCTCGTGCTTTAACTCGCTCAACTTCCAAAAGTCGTTGCTCTATCAGTTCTGCACGACGAGTCTGAACAGCAAAATAAGTCTGTGCAAAAGCAATCTGCGGCTTTCTTGGGTCGCCATTCTGTGCAACCAGATAGCAAGCATAACGGGTGAGCATGACGTCGTCTATCTCTCGAAACGCACCACTACCCACCTCAACCTTTTTATTGACGTCAATAAAATGGTCTATTACATCCTTTCCTACATTGGTACATGCCTCTTTTGCCTTCGCAATAACATTTGTGAAGTTTTGCCAAAGACTATATCCGAATAACTTTTGCAAATCCCTTGCACTCCAGCATTCGGTTTCGTCAATCATGCAAACCGCATCTTCGTAACTCTTAAATAGAGCCAATATTTCTTCTTTCTTCATAAACAATAATAGTTCTTGGTTATAGAATCTTTCCATCGGCATCGAAATCCACTTCCAGCAGGTCTTTGATGTCAACCTGAAGCAGGCGGGCGATTTCCACGAATTGTGCCATGGAGGGCTGTATCTTGTTGGTCTTCCACCGTGAAACGGTCATGTCGGTGACACCCATCTGTTCGGCAAGCCATCGGTTAGTGATTTGCTTGTCGGCCAACACCACTCTGATTCTGTTTTGACAATCTTTCTTCGTCATCTGTCTTGGTTTTAGTTATTACATGTGCAAAGATAAACATAATTTGTTAAACCACCCAACTTGATGTTGAATAATAACTCGTTTTTAGCACTTTTTGTGTTTCTTCTTTCTTCTGCCACTTTGATGTTTTTAGTTCCTTTGTTTTACTTGGTTAAGTACCGGCTCTGGGCACTAGGAATGATTAATCCCTGCGATTTTGCAGGGATTTTTTGTTTTTAGGAGGAGCAACGCTTTCACTTCATTTTAAAAAGTGGCACTTTTGACGAGTGATTAGAGCCTAATTACTTCCCGAAACTGTCAATTTTGGAGAGTAATTAGGGCCTAATTACTTACCCCTACTTTCACCTTAATTTATATATAGCCAGAAATCGGGCTGTTCTTTCAATGAATAATGAATAATGTGATCATGAATCATGAGGGGATTTGTTAAAGATTGCTATAATTTGGCGGGTTGGTTTTGCGGTCTCTTCTAAAAGGCGTAATTTTGCTTTTTAGCCGCTGACTAGCTTGCGGCGGTTCAACTAAGACATAATCAATGAAAATGAAGAAAATATTATTCGGTGCGCTGCTGCTGGGATTCCTGGGCAGCAACATGACGGTAATGGCTCAGACGCTGAAGCCTGTGGAGGATTTGAACAAAGTGACGGACTTGACGCTGGACTCTCTCGACAAGGTGCGGTCGGCGCGTATCAAACCGGGAACGAGTCGTCAGGGCAGCAATCCTGTGCTTTTCCTGATTGGTAACAGTACGATGCGCAACGGTACGTTGGGCAACGGTAACAATGGCCAGTGGGGCTGGGGCTATTTTGCCCAGAACTTCTTCGACCAGAAGCGGATCACGGTGGAGAATCAGGCTTTGGGCGGTACGTCGAGCCGTACGTTCTACCGTAACTTGTGGCCGGAGATTCGTGAGGCTTTGAAGCCTGGCGACTGGGTGATTGTGAGTATCGGTCATAACGACAACGGTCCTTACGACAAGGGGCGTGCGCGTGCCAGTATTCCGGGAACGGGAACGGACTCGATGCTGGTGAATGTGGAGGTGGTGAACAAGGGTGACACGACCTATCGCGAGGAGATGATTTACACCTATGGCGGCTATCTTCGCCGCTATGTGGCCGACATCCGTGCGAAGGGCGCCAATCCGGTGCTGATGTCGCTGACGCCGAAGAAATACCGTACACCTGATGGCTCGAAGCTTCGTGGTGATGAGCATAAGTTCGGCCATTGGGCGGAGGAGATTGCCCGGGAACTGAACGTGCCGTTCGTGGATCAGAATACGATTTCGACGAATAAGCTGGAGAGCTATACGGTGTGGAAGTGCAACTACCATTTCTTCACGGATAACATCCATACGAGTAAGTTCGGTGCGGAACTGAACGCGCGTTCTGCCGCTGAGGGTATTGCCGCCTGTGAGCATCCTGCCATTGCCCCGCTGAAGGGGATGTTGCAGAATGTGGCTTTGCCGATTATTCCCGTGAACCGCAAGGCCGGCAAACCGGTGGTTTTCCTGACAGGTGATTCCACGGTGAAGAATACCGACAAGGAGAAAGACGGTATGTGGGGTTGGGGTGCCGTGGCCTCTGAGGCTTTCGACACGACGAAGATTACGGTGGTGAATGCCGCTATGGCAGGTCGCTCGCTGCGCACATTCCTCAAGGAGGGCCGTTGGGAAAAGGTGTATAACTCGCTGCAGAAGGGCGATTATGTGCTGATTCAGTTCGGTCATAATGATGTGGGTGCGATTGACTCTTTGAAGGAACGTGCCGACATCAGGGGAACGGCTGATACGTGCCATGTGTATAAGATGAAGAGCAACGGACAGTATGAAGTGGTTTACAGTTTCGGCTGGTATCTGCGCAAGATGATTGACGATGCCCGTGAAAAGGGTGCTACGCCGCTGCTGGTGAGTCTGACACCGCGTAATATCTGGAAGAACGGCAAGATTGAGCGCCGCAACGACACCTATGGCAAATGGTATCGTGAGATTGCCGAGGAGACTGGCGTGGAACTTATCGATGTCCACAACATCACGGCTGAAAAATACGACAAGAAGGGGGAGAAGAAGGTGAAGGCTTATTTCAACCACGACCATACCCATTCTTCATTGAAAGGAGCGAAGGAAAATGCACGCAGTATCAGAGAGGGACTCAAGAAAATGAAGTCGCCGCTGGCTGAGTTTGTTAAGTAAGGGGTTAAATGTAAAAAAGCAAATAATATGAAAAAGATTTTTATCGCACTCGTCCTATGCTTGGGCGTGCAGACACAAGCTGACGCGCAGTTCCTGAAGAAACTGGGCGACGCTATTGAGAAAGGTGCCAAGAAACTGGACCAGGCCACCAAGAAACTGGACCAGGCACTGGGAGGCTCGCAGACGCAGGGCTCCGGCACAGCCGCCAACGCCTCCAACCAGACAAACAAAGAGGACCAGATGATAGGGCAGACCGTGAAGATAGGGCAGAGTACATTGGCCAAGTTTGGCGACAATCCCTGCGTGGACATCAACTGGCAGGGCTTGTACCGCATCTACGGCAGCACCATCGTGTCGGCCTCCTTCCAGCTCATCAACATGGGAGAACTCAGGGTGAGTGTCAGCTGGCATGATTCTGCCCGAAACTACGCCCTCGACACGCAGGGACGTCAGTACCGCGACGAAGCGGCTTTAGCCGCCAACCGCACTGTGGGACCCTACCACTTGGAGCCCGGCGCCAAGGCCTTGTACTCCTTCAACTATGAGGACGTGCCCGCCAGCGTTCAGGAGATGCAGATGGTGCTGCTCGGAGTCAACTCCAACCTCGGCCAGCAGACGGGCGGACATCATTACAGCTTCCGCATCAACGATGCACCCATCAGCATCCTGCCCGCCGTGACCGCCAAGGGCATCTACGGCCAGCAGAAAGTGCTCATCGGGCAGACCATCGCCTCGCTGCCCAAAGCGTTCCCCTACGTGTATGACGCCTACACCGTCAGCACCGAGGAGGACGAGGGCGAGACCACAACTATCGTCACCTTCACCCTGAACGGGCAAGAGACGATGACCGCCATCAGCAACGACAACAAGACCATCGCCAACATAGACATCCGCACCTCGGCTGTTTATGCTAAAGTAGGGCGAAACTACTATTGCTGCGGCAATCAGATGCGTTTTTTGAAAGGCGAGAGGGGTACCAGCGAGGATCCCGACTACGGGCAAGTCTCGTACCAAGGCATGTACTTCGACGAGGATGAGCAGGGAAACATCTGCACCATACACATCTAATCATAGCTGCTTGCTTAACCACCCCTCCCCCTCCTTCAAAAGGAGGGGAGTCTGGAGGGGAGTCTGGAGGGGAGCTTGGAGGGGTTAGGGGTAGACTCCTGCTTTAAACAGCGAAGCGCTTAAACAGTCCGAAGGACGCTTAAACAGTTGCGAAGCAACGCTTAAACTTTTATCAGCGTTCCGTGTACAAAAAGAGAAGTGATGAG
>CACZVX010000031.1 GCA_902784755.1 uncultured Prevotellaceae bacterium | reverse complement strand
ACAAAGTTACGAATAAGTGAGCACAAATACAAATAAAACTTGTTTTAATTTGTTTTGTCGAACGCCAGTAACTTCTCTAAAGTTACGAATAAGTGAGCATAAATACAAATAAAACTTGTTTTAATTTGTTTTGTCGAACGCCAGTAACTTCTTTAAAGTTACGAATAAGTGAGCACAAATACAAATAAAACTTGTTTTAATTTGATTTGCCGAACGACAGTAACTTCTTTAAAGTTACGAATAAGTGAGCACAAATACAAATAAAACTTGTTTTAATTTGATTTGCCGAACGACAGTAACAGGCTCTCCATTTAAAGCAATTTAGTCTAATTTACTTAGCAATTTAGTCTAAATTGTTTTGTGATTTAGTCTAAATTACTTTGCAATTTAGTCTAAATTGCTTTTTGAATTAGACTAAAACAAATGATAATAGGAGTTTGCCTGACTTACAATATATGAATGCAGACCATAAGGCGATGACGGAAAGGCGGGCCTTTTTTAAGGCCTTTCCAAAGAAATATCAGCAAAACGGCTTATCTTTTGAACTATTTTTTTAACTTTGCAGACAAATTATTACCCCATGAAACAGACTATTTTTACTTTTCTACTGCTTGTGCTTTGTCTTTCGGCAAACGCAAAGATAGACCGCCAGGCAGTCATCAACCGAAACAATCCAAAGGTTAACAGCATCGACTCTTTGTCATCGCTTACCGTGGGCAATGGCGGATTTGCCTTTACTGCAGACGCCACAGGACTGCAGACTTTTCCTGAAGTTTACAGCAACGGTGTGCCTTTAGGCACGATGAGCGACTGGGGATGGCATTCTTTCCCGAACACTCAGAACTACCGTGCAGAGGAAGCTTTCGACCAGAAGATGTACTCCATTGAGAAGTTTCAGGACGAACGTCGCAAGGCTGCTGCCAATTATCTGCGTGCTAATCCCCACCGACTGCATTTGGGCACCATCGGATTCGACATTCATTCCCCAGAAGCCATTATGGATGCCCGTCAGGAACTGCAGCTCTGGAAAGGTTTGCTGCAGAGTGATTTCTCTTGGAAAGGCAAAAACTATCAGGTGGAAACGGCCTGCGATCCTATCCGTGACCTTGTAGCAGTACGCATCCAAGGATCTGGAAAGGTCATCCCCATTCTGTTCCGGTTCCCCTACCCTACGGCCGGCCATTCAGATGATGCCTGTAACTGGGATGCAAACGACAAGCATTCCACAGAGATTGTCAAGGCAGACCATCAGCAGGTGCTGCTGAAACGTACACTCGATGCAACTACCTATTATGTGGATATCCGCTGGGAAGGCAAGGCTGCATTTAAGGCGCTTAACCGTAACGGATTCAGACTGACCCCACAAGATAAACAGTTTGCCTTCACTTGCGAATATCGCACGGCTGCCGGCTCTGTAGCCAATAAGGATGCGGAAAGTGTATTCAATGCTTCTGCAGACTATTGGACGAATTTCTGGCAGACAGGTGGCATTGTGGATTTCAGTCGTTGCAGCGATTCCAGAGCCAAGGAGTTGGAACGTCGCATCATCCTTTCGCAATATCTTTTGGCCGTGAACTGTGCCGGAAATACACCCCCACAAGAAACGGGTCTCACCTATAACTCATGGTTTGGCAAGTATCATCTGGAAATGATATGGTGGCATCAGGCACAGTTTGCCCTTTGGGGACATCCCGAACTGC
This sequence comes from uncultured Prevotellaceae bacterium, assembly GCA_902784755.1. Lineage (GTDB taxonomy): Bacteria > Bacteroidota > Bacteroidia > Bacteroidales > Bacteroidaceae > Prevotella. Next base: position 30,676 of record CACZVX010000031.1, on the reverse strand, counting down.
TGGAACGTTCACTTGACTGGTATTTCCGCGCAGAGCCCATGGCCCGTAAGATTGCACAGCGCCAAGGTTACAAGGGCATCCGATGGATGAAAATGACAGATCCCAGCTCAGAGGAAGCGCCCTCGAAAGTAGGCAGTTACCTCATTTGGCAACAGCCTCATCTTATCTATCTTACCGAACTGCTCCGACGGGCAGGCACCAATGTCAGCCGATTCTCCACCTTGATTGAAGAAACCGCTGAGTTCATGCTTGACTATGCCCGTCAGTCATCTGCCGGAAAATCAGATGGCACTTATGCCCTGAGTGGTTGCATTCCTGCCCAGGAAACACTCTCAGCATCGTCAACTGTGAATCCTCCTTTCGAACTGGCTTATTGGCAATGGGCGATGAAAGTGGCAGGTCATCCCATCCAAATGGATACGCTGGCTTATAAAGATGGGCTTTATCTGGCTGCTGCCGATGCTACCGATACCTATACGAACATCAAATATATCAGCGACCATCCTGCCGTACTGGGTGCCTATGGCATCATTCCCGATACAGGGCTCTTCAATAAGAAGCTGATGCAGAAGACTCTCGACTGGATCTGGGACGGATGGAACTGGGACAAGACCTGGGGATGGGACTATCCGATGGTGGCCATGTGTGCTGCCCGTTTGGGTGACAAACAGAAGGCCGTGGATGCCTTGCTTATGCCCAAACGCACGAATACCTATCTGGTAAGCGGACATAACTATCAAGACCAGCGCCTGCGTCTTTATCTGCCAGGTAACGGTGGATTGTTGACGGCTGTTGCCTTGATGTGTGCCGGATGGGACGGATGCAAGGAAAAGAACCCCGGATTTCCTGCCGGATGGGATGTAGAATGGGAAGGCCTGAAGGCTATGCCGTAAAAAAAAGACTCTCCCCCCGCCCTCCCTGTGAGGGAGGGAGCAAATAGTATAAGAGATAGTCATAACTCTGCTTTCTTAATTCTAAATTCTAAATTTATAATCGCCGTAGGCGACACATCGTAATTCGTAATTCGTAATTCGTAATTGATAATCGCCGCAGGCGACACATCGTAATTCATAATTCATAATTCTAAATTGATAATCGCCGTAGGCGACACATCGTAATTCGTAATTCATAATTCAAAATTGAATAACCTCAACCCCATTCAGGCATTGATGCAGCAGAAAATACTGCTGCAGATGGAATATGCCGCTGAAAAAGAGGCTTTTCGCAAACTGACCGAAACTATCGGCATGCAGCGGAAGCTGAAAAGGGGTGATGCCTGGTGGCCTGTGAAGACAGGCAAAAGCTATTATAATTCGCTGAACCAGCTTTCCATTGAAATCCACCGCACACAGGATCAGGACATCGAGCATAATTTCGAGTTTGGAAGACCTGTAGCTTTCTTCAGGGCACTTCCGGGGTTATCAGGAAATTCTGAGAAGTCCGGTGTTTCAGCGAATACCATCAAATACTTTCCTTTCACGGGAACCGTCTCCTATGTGGATGGTGACCGCATGGTCATCGTGGTTCCTGATAACACGCCCGTCATTGACTTGCAGAATGCGGAAGGCCTCGGCGTACAGCTTTCATTCGATGAAACAAGCTATAAGATGATGTTCGATGCCCTTGACCGTGTGATGAAAGCCAATGACAACCGTTTGGCTTATCTCCGTGACCTTTTTTATAACACGCAGATAAAACCCCAGACCTTTTCTTTCCAATCCATCACTTTTCCCTATCTCAATAAAACACAGGAAGAAGCCGTCAATTGCGTGCTTCGCTCTAAAGATGTGATGATCGTCCATGGGCCTCCGGGAACCGGAAAGACCACTACGCTTGTGGAAGCCATCAACGAAACACTCATGCGTGAAAGTCAGGTGCTGGTATGCGCCCAATCGAATATGGCCGTTGACTGGATTTCGGAGAAACTCGTTGACCGTGGCATTCCTGTCCTGCGCATTGGCAATCCTACCCGTGTCAACGACAAGATGCTCTCTTTCACTTTTGAACGGCGGTTTGAAGCACATCCAGATTATCCGCAACTGTGGGCCATCCGCAAGGCTCTTCGGGAATTACGGGCCAAAAGAAAGCGTGGTGATGACAAATACCACCAGAAAGTGGAACGACTGAAAGCAAGAGCCACCGAACTGGAGATACGCATCAACAGCGAACTCTTCGGAGAGGCACGCGTCATTGCCTGTACTTTAGTGGGGTCAGCCAACCGACTGCTACAAGGCATGAAGTTCAGCACCTTATTTATAGATGAAGCAGCCCAAGCCCTGGAAGCTGCCTGCTGGATTCCCATCCGAAAAGTCTCACGCGTCATTCTGGCTGGTGACCATTGCCAGTTGCCTCCTACGGTAAAAAGCATTGCAGCCCTGAAGGGAGGGCTTGGCAAGACGCTGATGGAGCGCATTGTGGAAAATCATCCGGAAGCCGTTTCTTTGCTGCAGATTCAGTACCGCATGAATGAACAGATTATGCGTTTCTCTTCCGATTGGTTCTATGACGGGAAGGTCATCAGCGATGCCAGTGTGAAAAACCGTGGTATTCTCGATTATGATGATCCTATAGAATGGATTGACACCGCCGATATTGGAGCCAAGGAAGAATTCATCGGGGAATCCTTCGGGCGCATCAACAAGCAGGAAGCTCTGCTCACATTGGCCGTTCTGGAACTCTACTTTGAAAAAATAGGAAAACAGCGTATTCTGGAAGAACGCATTGACGTGGGTGTCATTTCTCCCTATCGTGCCCAAGTTCAGTATTTACGGCAAATGGTGAAGAAAGAGCCTTTCTTTAAACCTTACAGAAGCCTCATTTCCATCAACACCGTGGACGGATTCCAGGGACAAGAGCGCGACATCATCCTCATCTCGCTCGTAAGAAACAATCCCAAAGGTGATATTGGTTTCCTGCGTGATTTGCGGAGAATGAACGTAGCCATTACACGCGCCAGAATGAAACTTATTATCTTAGGTGACAAGGCTACCATGAGTTACAATAATTTCTACAAAAAACTATACGAATATTCTAATTCGTAAGTTTTTAACGATAAAAAGTGACAATTTGTTGAAAAAAGTTTGGCGGTTCCAATAAATTTATTTAACTTTGCCGCGGAATTATAAAAAGAATAGATTCATAGGCACAGATACATAATTATTCATCGTTTCATAAATAAGTTATTATGAGAAAGGGTCGACGAGATGTCGCTCCTTTCTCGAGTTTATATACTTACCTTATTGCAAGTTCGTTACAAAAATCCAACCGATTTGCATTTCACGATAAAAAGCATTACCTTTGCAAAAAATTTTCTGAAAGAAGAATGAAACAGCATTACACAGGGCTATCACAAGCGCAGGTACTGCAAAACAGACAACAATTTGGTGTCAACCTTCTGACACCCCCTGAACGGGAACCGCTTTGGAAGAAGTTTCTCAGCAAGTTCACCGACCCCCTCATTATTATTCTTCTCGTTGCAGGTGTCCTCTCCATTGGCATTTCCTGCTACGAGTATTTTGGTCTTCACCAGGAGGCTTCTGTTTTCTTTGAACCCGTAGGTATTTTCATTGCTATCTTCCTTGCCACCGGTCTGGCTTTTATTTTTGAAGTAAAAGCTGACCGCGAATTTGCCATTCTCAATCAAGTCAACGATGATGAACCCGTACAGGTTATTCGCGATGGTCATTCGCAGATGGTGCCCAAGCGCGACATCGTGGTGGGAGATATCGTGATACTTACCACAGGCAGTGAGATTCCTGCTGACGGAGAACTGCTTGAAGCTGTACAATTGCAAATAGATGAATCCACTTTAACAGGAGAGCCTATCTGCAGGAAAAGCGTTGTGGCAGAGGAACAAGATTCCGAAGCTACCTTCCCTTCCAACCATGCCATGCGAGGAACGAAAGTCATGGAAGGGAATGGGGTGATGCGTGTCTTTGCCGTGGGTGACAACACAGAAAACGGCAAGGTCTTTGTGGCGGCACAAATAGACGATAGCGTCAAGACACCGCTTAATGAACAGCTGGAACGGTTGGGAAAACTGATCTCGCAGGTCAGTTATGCCATTGCAGCCCTGATTGTGGTGGGCCGCATCATTGTCTATCTGACTCAGAATGCCGACTCACTTACTCCCATCACTGAGCATCTGACACCCTTCCTTGCCTATCTGTTACAGTCCGTCATGATTGCCGTGACACTCATCGTAGTGGCTGTTCCCGAAGGACTTCCCATGGCAGTAACCCTTTCACTGGCCTACAGCATGAGGCGTATGCTGAAGACCAACAATCTGGTGCGTCGTCTGCATGCCTGTGAGACCATGGGAGCTGCAACCGTTATCTGTACCGACAAGACCGGTACACTCACACAAAACCAGATGCAAGTGGCCGATATAGAATATTTCTCTTCAAAAAACGGACACGACGATACGGAAGAAAAACTTCTCCATGAAGCCATTGCACTCAACAGTACAGCCAATCTTGATCCTCAGGCTTCCGTCATCGGCAATCCCACGGAAGGAGCCCTGTTACTTTGGCTACGTGACAAAGGCATTGACTATCTGGAAAAACGCGGGCAGACAACCGTTCTGAATCAACAACCTTTCTCCACCGAAACCAAATACATGGCTACTGTTGTGGAATCGCAGGTGCTTCCCGGAAAACATATTCTATATATAAAAGGTGCTCCCGAAATCGTAGCTGGTTTCTGCAAGATGACTGAAGAGCAAAACCTTATTTTCAATAAACTGCTTGCCGAATATCAGCAGAAAGCCATGCGTACACTGGCATTTGCCATGGGTATCGTCACCGACAACTCCGATCATTCCCAAATCCCAGAAATATCTAACCTTCAGTTAATGGCGCTTTGTGCCATCAGCGACCCTGTCCGCACGGATGTCCCGGCAGCTGTTCAAGAATGTCTGAATGCAGGTATCAAGGTGAAGATCGTGACGGGTGACACCATAGGAACAGCCCGTGAGATTGGACGTCAGATAGGACTTTGGACAGATGAAGACACAGATGATGCCATCATCTCGGGGGTGGAGTTTGCAGCCTTGTCTGACGAGGCATTGCTTCAGCGCGTGCAAAAATTGAAGATTATTGCCCGTGCAAGACCCATGGATAAGAAACGGCTGGTGGAAGCTCTTCAGCAGAAAGGAGAAGTGGTGGCAGTAACTGGTGACGGTACCAATGACGCGCCTGCCCTCAAAGCTGCTCATGTCGGCCTTTCCATGGGTGATGGAACTGCTGTGGCTAAGGAAGCTTCGGATATAACTATTATCGACAACTCTTTTGCTTCCATCGGACGCGCTGTGATGTGGGGCCGTTCACTGTATCAGAACATTCAGCGTTTTATTCTTTTCCAGATGACGGTCAATGTCTGTGCTTGTCTGGTGGTATTGGCAGGTGCCTTCTTAGGCACCCAATCGCCGCTGACTGTCACACAGATGTTGTGGGTAAATCTCATCATGGACACCTTTGCAGCCATGGCTTTAGCTTCTCTTCCTCCCACGGAACGCGTCATGCAAGACAAGCCACGCCCCCGTCAGGCTTTTATTATCTCCAAGCCTATGCAATGGAGTATTCTCGTCACGGGTGGTATTTTCACGGTTTTCTTATTAGCTGTGCTATGGGTTCTTGAGAAAGGCGGAATGCCCCTTTATGACCTCAGTCTGTTCTTTACCACATTTGTCATGCTTCAGTTCTGGAACATGTTTAATGCCCGTGCCTTCCAGACAGGTCAGAGTGCACTTAGACTGAAAGGATGCAAAGGCTTCAACTTCATTGCCACGTGCATCTTTATCGGTCAGATTCTCATCGTCACTTTTGGTGGTCAGATGTTTAACGTGACTCCCCTTTCCCTTCGTCATTGGGTGATGATTATCTGTGGCACAAGTATTGTCCTATGGATAGGTGAACTCGTTCGGTGGTTTCGCTCAAAAAACAATATTTGACCTAAAAGTAATAAACAAATTAAGAATTATTTAGTACCTTTGCACCCAAATTTTACATTAAAGAAGAAAAATGGATATTCAGAAAGAAATCACCAGTGCTGTACTGAAAGCGGTGAAGGAGCTCTATGGGGCTGATGTCCCTGAGAAAATGGTACAATTACAGAACACGAAGGAAGGTTTTGAAGGAAACCTTACACTCGTCGTGTTCCCTTTCCTCAAAACTTCCCGTAAAAAACCGGAAGACACCGCGCAGGATATCGGTCAGTGGCTGCAACAGAACACCCAGGTTATCAGCCAGTTCAATGTGGTAAAGGGTTTCCTCAACCTCGTCATTGCTCCTGCAGCCTGGATATCTCTGCTCAACGATATCAACTCTGATGAGCATTTTGGTGAAAAGCAAGCCACAGAGGATTCTCCGCTGGTTATGATTGAGTATTCATCACCCAATACCAACAAACCTCTCCATCTCGGACATGTACGCAACAATCTGCTTGGCTGGTCGCTGGCTCAGATTCAGGCAGCTAATGGTAACCGTGTGGTGAAAACCAACATCGTCAATGACCGTGGTATCCACATCTGCAAGTCCATGCTGGCTTGGCTGAAATGGGGAAATGGTGAGACACCTGAGACTTCCGGCAAGAAAGGCGACCACCTTATCGGTGACTACTATGTTGCTTTTGACAAGCACTATCGTGAGGAAATCAAGGAACTCGTGGCACAAGGCATGGATGAGGAGAAAGCCAAACAAGAGGCTCCGCTCATCAAGGAAGCCCATGAGATGTTGGTGAAGTGGGAACAGAATGACCCTGAGGTTCGCGCTCTTTGGGAGAAGATGAACTCCTGGGTGTATGCTGGTTTCGATGAGACCTACAAGGCACTGGGTGTTGGCTTCGATAAGATTTACTACGAGTCGCAGACCTACCTCAAGGGTAAGGCAAAAGTGGAAGAAGGACTTGAAAAGGGACTCTTCGAGCGCCATGAGGATAACTCTGTCTGGGCCGACCTCACCAACGAAGGACTCGACCAAAAACTGCTGCTCCGCAGTGATGGTACGTCTGTCTATATGACACAGGACATCGGTACTGCTGAGATGCGTTTCCAGGACTATCCCATCGACAAGATGATCTATGTGGTGGGCAACGAACAGAACTATCATTTCCAGGTGCTCTCTATCCTGCTCGACCGTCTTGGTTTCAAATGGGGTAAGGAACTCGTTCACTTCTCTTATGGTATGGTGGAACTCCCCAACGGTAAGATGAAGAGCCGTGAAGGAACAGTGGTAGATGCCGACGACCTGATTCAGGCTATGATTGAAGGTGCCCGCAAAGTAAGTGAGGAGGCAGGCAAGAGCAAGGACCTTTCAGAGGAAGAGCGTACTGAAATTGCACGCATCTGTGGTATGGGTGCCCTGAAATACTTCATTCTGAAAGTGGATGCCCGCAAGAACATGCTCTTCAATCCTGAGGAAAGTATTGACTTCAACGGTAACACCGGTCCTTTTATTCAGTACACCTATGCCCGCATCCGCAGTATTCTCCGCAAGGCTGAAGAACAGGGAATCACCGTTCCGGAAGCACTCAACACACAAGAGTCACCCATCAACCAAAAAGAAATTGACCTCATCCAGAAGATGAACGCCTACAGTGCTGCCGTAGAACAAGCCGGTAAGGACTACAGTCCCAGTGGCATTGCCAACTACTGCTATGAGCTGACCAAGGAGTTCAATTCCTGGTATCACGACTACAGTGTGCTTAATGCAGAGGATGAAGCTACCAAACTCACCCGTCTGGTACTGGCCAAGAATGTAGCCAAGATTATCCGTAATGGTATGGCTTTGCTCGGCATTGAAGTTCCCGAACGTATGTAATCAGCAATGCTCGTTAGAAACAAAAAAGTGGTTAGGCTCAACGTCTAACCACTTTTTCTATGATGAATTCTTCTCTATTTCAGAATCTTATATTCAAATGGCTTGAGAGTTAAGGTCTCTCCCAATGTCTCCTCGGCATTACCATATAGATTCGTCACTTTCTGTCCGGCCCATGATGAAGGCAGTTCCATTGACTTCTCCTCATTACGAACATTCACGGCAATCAGGAACCTGTCTTCACTGTCTTGTTTCTGGAACAACATGATGTCCTTATTGGGATAAGCCGTCATCTCACCTTTTCTCAAAGCCGGATACTTGTTGTAAAGACTGATCAGATGCTGATACTCCTGATAAAGACCAGCATTAGCAGTCCAATCCACCGGTACATATTTAAAGAAGTTGATGGGATCAGGATAACCCACTTCCTGGGAACCGTAGACAAGGGCTCCTCCATGAGGGAAGATAGTGGCTACATAAGCAGCCATGGAACCCCGTTCATTGGTAAATTCCTTCACCGGAGTGGCAATGGTGGAATGGTCGTGATTGGTAGTAAAGCGCATCTTGACTTTTCCTGCCGGCAGACTATCGTATTCCGCCTTGTCAGCCTTGAACAGATTCTCTGCACTATAGCCCTTATTGAACACATTCACGAGTGAATCCTTGTAGTCCCAACCATAGTTCAAGTCAAAGCCACCAACGGTAAAGTTGTCCACACGCTTACCCTCAGCCAGCATCACAATCTTACGATTACCGGCAGCAGCACGGAGGGTATCGATGGCTTCCTTCCAGAAATCGGCAGGCACACCGTCAGCCACATCACAACGGAACCCATCAAGTCCTTCCTCCACAATCCAGAACTTCATGGCATCAATCATGGCAGCACGCATTTCCTTGTTGTCATAATTCAAGTCTGCCACATCCAGCCAATCCCAGGGACGTGGATGAATAATGGTATCGGTTTTTGCATCATGGGTGTACCAATCGGGATGTTCTTTGAGCCAAGGATGATCCCAAGCCGTATGGTTGGCCACCCAGTCAAGTATGATTCCCATTCCCCGCTCATGACAGGCCTTTGAAAGATTCTTGAAATCTTCCAACGTTCCGAATTCAGGAGCAATGTCTTTGTAGTCCTTGATACAATAGGGAGAATTTTTTCCTTTCTCCACACCAATGGGACTGATGGGCATCACCCAGATAACATTCACGCCTAAAGCTTTGATGGAATCAATGCGGGCGGCCACCGCATTCAGAGAATGATCAGGAGCAAACACACGGGGGTTCACCTGATACATCACGATATCAGCGGGATCAGGCAAGACAAAAGCTTCCTCCGTCCGAGAACCAGGCTTACAAGCCAGCAGCACACTGGCCATACCGATGAAGAGCAATAGCTTTCTCATTTTCATAGATTTTTTGTTTATACTGAATTTTCGTGACAAAGATAAGGAAAATTTTCCATTTTACATCTGACAGACAATAATTTATGTTACCGTTGTCAAGAAATCGTTTGCACAATGGATGATTGTTTCTTTCAGAAATGGTCGTCAACAAAAAAAACAGTGAAACATGCTGACGTTTCAGGAAAAGTGCTTATCTTTGCATCCTGATTATGGATACCAGTTTACAGAATCCTCCAGATTACCGCCACGACACCGTGCTTCCCCTGCCACTTGAGGTGAAGGCAGATGCATGGGCGGTGGATGCCGGCTGTAGTGGTAATCCGGGACCCATGGAATACCAGTGCATTGATCTTCAGACTGGTGCACGCGTCTTTCACTTTGGTCCCATGAAGGGAACAAATAATATCGGTGAGTTCCTGGCCATTGTCCATGCCTTGGCTCTCTGTTGGAATCAAGGTCTTTTCGATAAGACCATCTATAGTGATTCCTACAATGCCATTCTCTGGGTTAACAAGCGCAAATGCAAGACAAAATTGGAGCGTACACCCGAAACAGAGTCTTTGTATCAGATTATCGAAAGAGCCGAAAACTGGCTGGCCACTCATAACTTCCGCAATCCCATCATCAAGTGGGAGACATCGAAATGGGGCGAAATTCCAGCTGATTTCGGACGTAAATAAAAAAGAAATACTGGAAGATAGAGATCTTCTATAAACTATCATTCATTACTCATTATCAAAATTCATGAACGTAAAATTATTTTTTATGGGAATGTTGGCATGTATTCCTTTGTGGGCCAATGCCGACGAAAAACTTTCAGGAACTGTTATAGGCACCTTGGAATCTGTGGACTATAGCAATGGACAACAATCCACCACTGTCAACAGCCGTGAAAAAGCCTTTGACGGGAATCCTAATACTTTCTTCGCTTCTTATGAGCGAAACTACACTTGGACTGGCCTTGACCTGGGTTCTCCACACATCATCACAAAGGTAGGCTGGATGCCCCGTAATGATGGTCTGGGACCCAAGCGTGTACAATTGGGTGTCTTTGAAGGCTCCAACCGCGAGGACTTTATGGATGCGCTGCCACTCTATATCATTACCGAACAAGGCACCATTGGCGTGATGTCACAGGCTGATGTCACCTGTTCCCGTGGATTCCGTTATGTGCGTTATATTGGTCCTGCAGATGCCCGTTGCAATATTGCAGAACTGGAGTTTTACGGTCATGCTGGTGAAGGCGATGATTCCCATCTGGCTCAACTTACCAATCTTCCTACGGTGAGTATCCACACCTTGAATGGAGAGATTCCCTACGACAAGGAAAATGATATATCGTCACAGGTAACCATCATCAGTGACAACGGCACAAAAATACTATCTGAACCAGGAGGAGTCCGTGAGCGTGGAAATGTCTCACGCACTTTCCCCAAGAAGCCTTATCGTATCAAGTTTGAAAGTAAGCAACGGGTGTTGGACGCTCCTGCCAAAGCCAAGAAATGGACGCTTCTCAACAACTACGGTGACAAGACCCTCATGCGTAACTTGTTGGCTTTCAATCTCAGTCAACGTATGGAAATGCCTTATACGCCTTACGGAAGGGCGGTTGACGTATTGCTCAACGGTGAATACAAAGGATGTTACCAACTCTGCGACCAAGTGGAAGTGAATAAGAATCGAGTGAACATAACCGAAATGGAGCCCACAGACATCAGTGGTCCGGCCCTTACAGGAGGCTATCTCATTGAAGTGGATGCCTATGCTTACGATGAAACCTCATGGTTTAACTCAAATAAAGGCAACCCTGTCACCATTAAGTCACCTGACGATGACGAGATTGTTCCAGAGCAAAGTGCTTATATCAAGAACTATTTCAACAAGATGGAAGCAAATTGGATTCAATATCTCGATCTGAACACCTTCTTGCGTCATTTCCTTGTTGGAGAACTTTCGGGTAATACGGATACTTATTGGAGTGTATATATGTATAAGGATCGCGACAGCGACATCATCTATACCGGCCCCGTCTGGGACTTTGACATTGCTTTCGAAAATGACTACCGCACCTTTCCTATCAATAGTAAGTCAGACTATATCTATCGCAGTGGCGGCAGCTGTGCCGGCAATATGAAAGACTTTGTGGACAGAATTGTTGTTTACAATGCGAATGCACGTAAACAGTTGTATGACATTTGGGATGAAGTACGCCAGAAGGGTCTTACCGAGGAGAGTTTATCAGCTACAATTGATGCTTATGCGGAGGAGTTGCAACAATCTCAGCAACTCAACTTCCTGCGCTGGCCCATTCTCAACCAGAATGTTCATATGAATCCACAGGCATTGGGAAGTTATGCTGCTGAGGTGGAGAATGTACGCAAATTCCTCAAAGAGCGTGTGGCCTGGATTGACAAGAAGTTTGGCTATACTTATGTGAATGCTATCGAGGGTGTGATGGAACACACTTCCGCAGCCATTAACGGGAATCTTCCCTATGATGTATTCTCACTGAGTGGACAGCTGGCTGGTCACGACATGAACGCGCTTCCACCGGGTATCTACATTGTTCGTCAGGGACAGACAACCCGCCGCATAACCATTAAGTAATATTAATATATTTATACCACAGATGAATGGGAAGGTAAACTATCTGGAATACCAACAGAGAATGTTACCTTCCCATTCTTCTTGCTGATATAGGCGTGCATCCATAGGCAGTTGTGGGGCAGGAGTTCCCTCCGCAACCGTCATGGGAGCCGTCTCCACGCGGATTTCATCCCATAAGCCAGCATCGATAAAAGACTGAAGCGTCTTTCGTCCTCCCTCCACCATTATAGACTGGATTCCGTCTTGATATAAAGAAGTAAGAAGCGTATTCAAACTTCCCTCCCCTCGGGAAGGATTGAGGGTGGATCCCAACACCATCCTCTTCGGATTCTTCCCACACCACTCCCGCACATTCAGTTGAGGATGTTCCCGTTCATCTGTGACACGTCCGACAAGAATGGCATCATATTCGGAACGGAGTTTGTGGACAAGCATCTTGGTATAAGGCGTAGAGATAGCTAAGGCTTTACCTTGATTGTCGATAAAACCATTTTCTGTCTGGGCCCATTTCAATAAGATAAAGGGACGATGTTTCTCGTGGTAAGTGAAGAAACACTTGTTCAAGGCCTTACATTCCTTTTCCAATACGCCAACCGTCACCTCAATACCAGCTTCGCGAATCTTCTGTATGCCACGTCCCTGCACTTTGGCAAATGGGTCTACGCAGCCAACCACACACCGCTTTACACCTTTCTTTATAATAAGGTCACAGCAAGGAGGCGTCTTGCCATAGTGGGCACAGGGTTCCAATGAAACATAAATGGTGGCATCTTTGAGCAGCGGTTCATCTTCAGGCCTTACAGAAGCAAAGGCATTCACCTCGGCATGGCCTTCACCACAACATACATGATAACCCTCGCCAATGATGGAGCCAACCCCCTCCTGACCTCCCCGAGGGGAGGGGTTGGGCACAACGATGACCGCACCCACCATGGGATTAGGCTTCGCATTCTGCATACCATTGCGAGCAAGTTGCAGGCAACGCCTCATATACATCTCATCAATCTCTTGCTGATTCATGCTGCGAAGTTAAGCAAAATCCGTGGATTATCAAAGTTCTACGGCATAGATGTTTAAAATTTACTTGATGGAATGTAGAAACTCCACCTCTACAATGCGCAGTTCATTCTTGGTGTCACCACCGTTCTTTGCTTTGAACAAGTCAAGTTCCCCTGCTGCGGGTTCTGCCACCTCTACTATACCGCCAAAGGCATCCTTGTCCTTACCTGCTCCTTTCAAGCGAATCGTTATTTCCTTGGTTGCAACAGGATTGCCGGGTTTTAGATGAACATAGCCCAGACCACGGGGCGTATCACCGCTCCAGATTAGCTTCTTGCCAGCATAAATCTCCAAAGGATAGCTACGCAGACGCCAGCCTGTCAGTTTCATACAGATATCATCAACCACCGTCTTACGCTCTAGTTGGTAGGTAATCCAAGCCGTAGATAGTTTACCATCATTCTTCCATTCAGAAAGTTCATTGTCATCAAAGCTGTTCTGAACATGTTCATTGTCAAATCCAGCCTTAGCTCCAACAACTTTCACGCCCTCTGATTGCTGGGTATAAGAAGGAGTCAGTGGTGTTTCACCACGATCAAGACGGGATTTCAAGGTGAGTTGTGGCAGATCCTGGCTCAGTCCATTCTTGGTGTTCACTGCATTTGTCTTCACCGTAACATAGGCTGGCTTCAATCCTTCCGCATAGGCACTGAGTGTTATTTCACCAGCATGCACTGTACTGCGTACCAACACCCGATTCACTCCACATTCCACTGGCAGACTCCAAGCCCCCACGTAATTATCTGAAATATTCTTCGTGGCAGCAGCATCAAGCAAACCTTCACGGCTACTTTCATCAGCACGTTGCATTTCCTTGTTGTTGCGGGTACCGATTCCTCCAATCCACTTACCATCACCCCACATGGAGAAATGCACCAAATGGTCATCCAAAGGACAACGACGGCCTTGTTTGTCAAGTACTTCCACTTGATAGAGCACCATGTCAGCCCCGTCGGCCTTGGTTCCTTCCGGATTCTCCATTGCTGTCAACTTCAACTGATAAGGTTCACCTGCCGTCTCAATCTGATAACTGCTACCATCAGAGCCCACAGCTTTCAGAACACCTGGTTCATAGGCAACACGATCAAAGACATGCAGGAACTGATATTCACGCTTACCCTTGCCCAGTGATTTCCCATTCAAGAAAAGTTCCACCTCGTCAGCAGTACTCACAACATAGACCGGCTTTACGACTGGAGCTTTATCATTGATCATTTGTCCATGATCATTTAGCGAAGCGCCATAGTTCCAATGCCCGACAATATAGGTCTGCTGAGCCTCATTTTCCACCCAACCGTTCCACATCACCTGATGAGCAAAGAAAGCATCCTTGGGAATACGCATGGCATCCGTGACACCACTCATACGATAATTTGATTCACCGCGATGATGGGTATTGGTATCTGAGAAGACAATCTTCACACCTCCACTGGAAACACGGGTTCCTGTGCCAGGACGCTCCAGCCAGTAGTCATACCAACGGCGCACCATTTCAACGGCAAACTCATCCATGTTGTGATTGTATTCACGTGCCGGCTTCCCTCTATAAAGAGGTCCGTCACCCTCTTTGTGGAAAGGATAACTGTAGGCATCCCAGTATTTACGCAATCCTTCATCACGGCAGTATTCCATGGCCCACATGGGGTGCTTCTTCGATTTATTGATGTAAAGCATCTCACCGCCGTACTCAGCCTCATTGATGTCAAGCATCTCACGACTGCCAATGGCTCGTCCACCATGAGGATCATACTGATCACGAATGGCTTTCATCTCCAGCATATGCTCACGGCTGATACTCTCATTGCCGCTCTCATAGAACAGGATACTGGGGTTATTGCGGTTATAGATAATGGCATCCCGCATCAAGGCAGTACGCTGTAACCAACGGGGACCTTCCACATCCTTCTCGGCATCACCGGCAGGCATAGCCTGGATAAGTCCTACACGGTCACAACTCTCAATGTCCTGTTTCCAAGGTGTCACGTGCATCCAGCGAACCAAGTTTCCGTTTGACTTCACCATCAAATCATTAGAATAGTCGCTCAACCAAGCAGGAACAGAAATACCCACTCCAGGCCATTCGTTGCTGGTACGTTGGGCATAGCCATGCATCATCAGTACACGGTCATTGAGCCACACCTTTCCTTCAGCAAAGCGAGTTTTGCGGAAACCAGTACGGGTTACTACTTTGTCGAGTGAAGAATGAAGAGTGAAGAGTGAAGAATCATCTCCATCCTGCGTTAAATAAGTTTCCACCGTATAGAGATAGCCATAGCCCCACGACCAGAAATGTAAACCTTCCACGGGAGCAGAAGCCTTCACCTGACGGGTTTCACCTGGTTGCAAGGTAACACGTTCTCCATGGAAACGGGCCACTTCCTTTCCTTCTGTATCCAGCACCCGTGCCGCAAAGGTGAAAGAGCAAGCCTTGGTGCCCTCATTCTTCACTTCCGACTCAGCATGAATCACAGCTTTATGTCCTGGAATGTCAAAATCCGTGGCATAGATATAAGTTCCCGTTGTACCCAGATTACTATAGAGGGGCAGTGTCTGATAGAGTTTGCCAGTCACATGCAAATAGACATTCTTCGGGATACCGCCATAATTGGCATTGAAGTTGCGGTCATTCCATTGATAACGGCTCTCATACTGGCGAGAACGATAGGTCCAGCTGTTGTCACAACGCACAGCTATCACATTCTCCCCTTCTATTAAATAAGGTGTCAGATCAAAGCCACTGGCCATCACGCCATTCTCACTGAACCCTAAATGATGCCCGTTGAGATAGAAATCGGCACCCTGACGTACTCCCTCAAATTCTATGAATGCCTTATTCTCCTGTAACTTGAAATCTGCAACCTGAAACTTTTTGCGATACCAGCAGATGGTATCCGTCAGGTCTACAATATCCTTACGGAAAGCCTCATCGCCATTGAAGGCATAAGGAAGTGTCACCTGCAGCCATTGACTGTCATCAAACTCAGCTTTCTCTGCATTAGGGAAATCCCCCACACAAAGTCTCCACTCACTGTTGAAATTATACTTCTTTCTCTCCACAGCTTCAGCATTCTGACTAACCATTACCATCAATGCTGCCAACAAGGCTATTCTTAAAAATTTCATTATAAATTGATTTGATTTAGATTTCTGCTGCGAAGATAATACATTTTTTACAAATAATGACTGTAAAAAAAGTTCTATTAATAAGATTTTTGTCCGTTTCTCATTAATCAACAGCTATTTTTCGTTTTTAGTCTTGAAATAGCCGTTTCGTTAAATAGCATTAAAAACGAAAGAAATATTTGGAAGTTTGAAAGTCTATATGTTATCTTTGCGATATCAAAATGATATCATAAAAAATTAAGAATTACAAATAATATATATTTATAACTTAGAATTAAGGATTATGGAAACTAAAGAATTTCAGTTTAAGGGAACAGTTCTCAACGGTTTTTTGATGCTGTTTGTCACAATCGCTTTGTTCATTCTGAGCATCGTCGGAATCATCTACGGTATTATCTTTCTCGATGGTGGGGTAAATGGCGGTGGATGGCTGCTGGGTATCAGTGTTGTGCTACTTGTGGCCACTATTATCACAATGTGCGGTCTTTTCCAACTAGAACCTAATGAGGCCAAGATCACGACTTGGTTCGGAAAGTATAGCGGCACCATCACTCAGACAGGTTTCTATTGGATCAACCCCTTCTATTCATCCAAGAAACTCTCTCTGCGAGCCCGCAATCTGGATGCTGAGCCTATCAAGGTGAACGACAAGACAGGTAACCCCGTGATGATTGGACTGGTGCTGGTATGGAAATTGAAGGACACTTATAAAGCTCTCTTCGAAGTGGACTCCCAAACGATGGCTTCCAATCCCAATTCTGTGGGCAACAACACCAAGTTCCTGATGAATGCCCTGGAGAATTTCGTCCGTGTTCAGGCTGATGCTGCCCTCCGTCAGGTGGCTGGTCAGTATGCCTACGATAATGAGGAGAATGAGAAGGAGATCACGCTGCGCGATGGTTCTGATGAAGTGAACAAGGAACTTGAAGCCCGCATTGATGAACGTCTGGCTATGGCTGGTATCGAGGTAGTAGAAGCCCGCATCAACTATCTGGCCTATGCTCCTGAGATTGCTGCCGTCATGCTTCGCCGTCAGCAGGCTACAGCCATCATTGCTGCCCGTGAGAAGATTGTGGAGGGTGCTGTATCGATGGTGAAGATGGCTCTCGACAAACTGAAAGACGAAGGAGTGGTGGATCTTGATGAGGAGCGCAAGGCTGCCATGGTGAGCAACCTGCTTGTTGTACTTTGCGGTGAGGATAATGCCCAGCCGATCGTTAACACGGGTTCTCTTTATCAATAAATAATAAGGTAAAAGAAGATGCGTAAGGTCTTATGACTGTTGCTTTGATAAACGGTTTATAAAAACTAACCGAATGCCAAAGGAAGATAAAAAAACAAAGAGTTTTGTGCTTCGCATTGATGCAGAAACTATGGATGCACTGGAACGTTGGGCTGCGGATGAGTTCCGTAGTACCAACGGACAGTTGCAATGGATTATCAACGAGGCTTTGAAAAAACATAAACGAACCAAAAAGAAAACCGACGATGAATGAAGATCTGAACAACATCCGGCTTCCACGCACTAAGGAGAGCACTCTTTTCGAAGTGGTGCTCGCTAGCATTATTATAATAGAAGGTGTTTTTATTTATCTGAAATCGGCTGGTGACTCAGGCACACTTACCATTGCCGCCATCCCTCTCCTGGCGGCTGTCGCGCTGATGGTAACTGCCTATTGGCCCAAATGGATTAACATGCCCGTTACCATCAAGAACTACCGGCAATTGGAGCTGAAGGCACAAAGTGCACGTGTCATTGCCCTTGTCGTTGCGTTGTTTCCTGCCTTCTTTACAAATCCTGAATGGATGAAAGGCCCGTCGGGTACCATCATCGGCATTTGCTTCGCAGCTGTCGCGATGGTCATCGTTATCTATTATGTCTGGAGAATAGAAAAGGCGCAGTAATGTGGGATTAGAAAATGAAATACGAGGACATCTGGAAACCACTGGTATGCCGCTATGGTGAAAAGGAAGCCAAAGCCATCACGCGCTATCTCTTGGAGGTAGGCTATGGCCTTTCCATGACAGATATTCTTTGTGGAGCTACCGAACAGCTACCTCCCGATGAAATGGGCGAAAATTTAAGACGACTGCTCAAAGGAGAACCTGTGCAATATGTAGTGGGCAAGGCTGAATTTGGAGGAAGGACCTTTAAAGTTACTCCCGATGTGCTCATTCCACGACCTGAGACTTATGAACTTTGTCAGTGGGTAGTGGAAGAGAAAAGAGAAGAGAGGAGAGAGGAAAGAGATTTCTCTGTTTTGGATATAGGAACAGGCAGTGGCTGCATCGCCATCACCCTGGCTTTGGATATTCCTGATGCTCAAGTGGAAGCCTGGGACATTTCGGAAGGAGCCTTGTCAATAGCCCGTCAAAATGTAAAGGACCTTCATGCCCATGTCGATTTCAAACAAGTGAATGTGCTTAGTTCCCTCCCTAAGCAGGGAGGGCCAGAGTGGGTCTTTATCATCTCCAATCCTCCTTACATTTGTAAAAAGGAAGCAGCCAGCATGGAACAGCATGTACTCGATCATGAACCTCATCAGGCTCTCTTTGTTCCCGATGAAGACCCGCTGGTATTCTATAAAGCAATTGGCCAATACGCTTGTCACGCATTGGCCAATCACGGTTATTTATTCTTTGAAATCAATCCGCTCTATGCAACAGAGATTACCAAAATGCTCGATGTAATGGGCTTTTTTGAGATAGAAACCCGAAAAGACCAGTTTGGCAAGGTTCGGTTTGTCAGAGCGAGGAAAGAACTTTAGAGCACAAACTTATATCCGAATGTGAACTGGAATACACTGTTCTTCGGAGCATCACTCCAATCAAAGACATCGGTCACGCCAAAGTTATAACGGGCATCAAACACGAAATTAGCGAACTCATAGGACAATCCTACAGGAATACTGAAGTCAAATTTCTTCAAGCCATCGTCAGTGCTAATTTTGTAATTTCCTATAGTAATACTATAATCTTTGATGTTGTCGTTAATCATAAAGCCAGGCTGAATACCTACTTTCAGAGCGAAGCCCTTAGCTACATACACATTAGCCATAAGAGGAATGTTCAGATAATCCAGCTTATAAGCTGCATCACCATCAAATTCCACACCCTGCTGTGAATATAACAGACCTGCCGAAAGTCCGAAGATATCAGAAACCTGATACATTCCCTCAGCACCCGTAACAACAGCAGCACGCATGCTGGTATTTTTAAATTCTGTCAGAGAAGCAAGGTTGAAACCTACTTTAGGCTGAATAGAAACTGTTCCTACAGGCTGCTGTGCCTGAGCTGTTGCAAAACTGGCAACCATTAAAGCTGCAATTAAAAACTTTTTCATAATCTTCTTCATTTTAGTTTTAATTCAGGGGCAAAAGTACATCTAAATTACATATCTACCAAATTTTTCAGCGTTAAAAACAACATTTACGGGAAAAACTACTATTTTTGCAGATAAATAAGACCTGATGAAACAGAAAACTGAACAAGAAGCACTCATCGCGCTGACTGCCCTTTGTGCCAGCGGGGAACACTGTCAGCAGGAGATGATCGACAAGATGACCCGATGGGAACTTCCCGAAGAGGCTCAGGCCCGTGTGATGGAGTATCTCACGAAGCACCAGTATATTAATGAGGAACGCTACACGCGAGCCTTTGTGATGGACAAGATACGCTACAACAAATGGGGCCGGCGAAAGATAGAACAAGCCCTTTGGCAGAAGCGGATTCCTAAGGACATCCAAACCAAAATCCTCGATGAAATCGATGAAAATGAATACCTCAACGTACTTAGGCCCCTTCTGAAGAGCAAGCGCAGGACCATCAAAGCCCAGAGTGACTATGAGGAAAACATGAAGCTGGTGAAGTTTGCCCTTGGCCGTGGTTTCACCCCCGACATCATCAGGCAATGCCTGGATTATGAAAGCGATGAGTGATAAGTGATGAATTAGACTTGAAAATAAATAATTTTCTATATCGCTTCTTTGACATTTGTTCTCCCCGGGAATGTACCATTTGTGGTGAACGGCTGTCAATTGATGAGGAACTGATCTGCAGTCCCTGTAACCTTCATTTGCCCCGCACCTACTTTGCAGAGGCTGCCTATAACAATGAGATGGCACAACGCTTCTGGGGACTTATGCCCATAGAACGGGCTGCTGCCTGGGTTTTCTACGACCCCAAGTCAGATGCCACCAGCGTGATTCTCCGAATGAAATACAACAACCATCCCGAATATGGAGAGATTTTAGGCAGTTTGGCTGCCCGGGAATTCCAGCCTTATCAATTTTTTGACTCCATAGACGCACTTATTCCCATTCCCTTGGCTCCCAACCGTTTCAAGCAACGTGGCTTCAACCAAAGTCTGGAAATAGCCCGTGGTGTCCAGAAAGTCACTCAATTGCCCATTCTCAACAACGTCATCAAGAGAACTGTTTTTAAGGAGAGTCAGACTCACAAGACCCGCTCAGAGCGTGATAAAAACGTAGAAGGTGTCTTCCAACTCTGCCCGGAAGCCAATATTCAGGGCAAGCACATTCTGCTCATCGACGATGTGGTCACCACGGGAGCCACTGCCCTATCGTGTGGAAAAGAGCTGCTAAAGGCTGGGAATGTGAAGATAAGCATCCTCAGCATCGGCTTCACCAAAGGATAAATCTTTTAAAAAAGCATTTTCCGTTCATCCTTTATCTTTACGTCACTACGTGCCTTGAAAGGCTACGGGTAGGCGAACAAAGTTCGGGAATGGGTAGGCTGTACTCGGAAAAGACCCTGCTTTATAGCCGTCCCTTATCAAGGGACTCAAAATGTTTTTCCGCTCGTTTTGATAAATTTACTTCTCGTTGGTCAGTGACACATTATTTTTTTAGAGAAAAAGGTACGTTCTCACGCTCAAGAGAGCAAATACATTTGCTTTCTCTTCGCTCAATCGAAATTTTGCACTATCTTTACGTCACTACGTGCCTTGAAGATAGGATGCACTCGGGAAAAATCAAAATAAATTTTGCATTTTCCACTCGTTTGCACTATCTTTGCAAAAAGAGTGAATTAAACTATCTATTAACCATTAACAGAAAGAGGATTATGAACTTGTTTGGAAAGAAAAGATCTAAGAAAGTACAGCTTTGCCTGGCCAGTGGTGGAGCCAGAGGCTATGCCCATATAGGAGCAATAAGGGAACTGCAGCGGCGAGGCTACACGATCAGCAGCGTTACAGGCTGTTCCATGGGTTCACTTGTAGGAGGAATGTTTGCGGCAGGAAAACTGGAGGAATTCACCCAACTGATGCAGACTGTGGATAAAGCCAAGATGGTGGCATTTTCTGATGTTTCACTGAGCCTTAACCATGTCATGAGAGGCAAGCGTGTCATAGAGAAGCTGAAAGAGATTGTGCCTGACGTCAACATCGAGGACCTGCCTATCCCCTACTGCGCCATAGCCAGTGACCTGGAACACGGGAAACAGGTGGAATTCCGCAAGGGAAGCCTTTATGATGCCATTCGGGCCAGCATATCCATTCCCTTGTTTTTTGAGACTGTAAGGCGTGACAACATGGTACTTGTGGACGGAGGAATCACCAACCCACTGCCAGTGAAACAGGCCAGCCAAATGCCAGGCGATATATTGGTGGCTGTCAATGTATGCAGTTCATTCCAAACCGTTGGCTCTCATTTCTTCCATGAAGAAACCGCAGATCAAGATAACGGCAAGTCGTTCTTCGGAAGCCTCATCAGCCACATCAAGCATCCTGAATTTGACTTCAACTTTGTCACACTGGCCATGCGCAACATCTCTCTGATGATGAAGGAGAATGCCGATCTGAACATTCAGATTTACAAGCCCGACATTCTGGTTGACCTCACCGACACGCCCTATGCAGTTTTCGACTTCGACAAAGTGACTGAGATTGCCGGCGTGGGTGGTGAACGCATGAGAGATGCCCTTGACGCGTGGGAAGAGAGTCAGAAAAGCTGGTTTTCACGACTCTTCAAGTCTTGAGATTATAAGTCTTTGAATAAAAAACAAGAAAGGTCCGCTATCCCAGCGGGCCTTTCTCATTACTTAAAAATTAACTTTGCACAAAAATATTACTTAAACCTATAAGGTAAGTCTCCTTTTACCCAGTTGGTGCCGTCGCCCCAACCAGGATTCTGTTCCAATACACCTTCCGACAGCGTCACCTGATCCTCCGGAATCTTGAAGAATCCGCCACCCGTGTCATTATAGCGCTGCATGAAGTCGTTGGTAAAGGCATATTCTCCGGGAATACCCTGATTCAGGATGGGATTGCCCACCTGGTTCTTCACCTTCTCGGAAACATCTCCCCAACGGCGGAGGTCATTCCAGCGCAGGGCTTCGAAGCAGAGCTCGTAGCGACGCTCTTTCTTCAGGCTGGACAGGCTATAGGCAATATCGGGCAGACCAGCACGCTGACGGACGGCATTCAAGCCACTCTTGCCATTATAGACAGTCTTGCCATCGGAGAGCTCAGCGTGCATCAAGAGCACATCGGCAAAGCGCAGCCACACGAGCGACTGGGTCAAACCGGTCTGACGGTTGTTCTCACTACCATAGTAGTAGCCGTAGCTCAGATAGCGGCCGCTGTGGTCTTCGTTCCATGCCTCAACGCCGAGGTATTTCTTGGCCAGCAGGTCGGTATTCTCCACTTCTTTGGCAGGATCGCCTTTATAATTGGGAATCTCATCGGCACGCTTGCAGATAGAGCCTACACGACGGTAGTCGCCAGCGTAATCGGGATCTTCAGCCCAATCGGTCCACAACTTCCAGCACACGGGACCGTTGGAATAGCCCTGTACAGAGAACGGGAAGGCTGCCTCGGTGGTCTTACGCGGGTTGTAGAACTCCACAATACGATTGTGACGCAGCAGACCGTCGGCACTCCAACCGGGAACATTCGACATCTTAACGGCAAACATGCTCTCGATGTTCTCGTCGGTCTCCCAGTTGATGCCGTCTTTAATTTTGTAACCGGTGATGGAGTCTGTGCCAGCAGCAGTCTTGACAATGATAGGTTCGTTGGTATAGGGATAGTCCTTAGCGGTGTAAGGGTTGGTATAAGGCCAGAGGTTACGCTGGTCGCTAACAAGTCCGTATCCACTGTTCTGGATACAATCCTCGAGCCATGATACGACCTGCGCCTTGGAGATGCTTCCTCCATCAACAAGGGGAAGTTCTGATTTCTTATAGAAACCAGTATAGAACAGCCATACACGGGCCATCATACCCTCGGCAGCCCATTTGGAAACACGTCCGATGCCAAAGTTAGGATACTTGGTTGACGGACCAGCCTCGATGGAGGCTTTCAGGTCGGAGGCAATCTGTGCATAAACCTCATCTGGTGTAGCCTTTGGCAGATTCTTGGGCTCAGTTGACAATACCAGAGGCACACCATTAAATACCTGAGCCAGGTTGAAATAATAGAAGGCGCGGAGGAAATAGGTTTCGCAAAGCAGTTGGTTTTTCTTATCACCCGAAGACCATTCCTTCACATTGTCGATGGTTTCCAAGGCATTGTTGGCACGGTTGATACCGGCATAGCGCTGCTTCCAGAGGGGTTTCATCCAGTCCAGATAAGCGTTCATCAGACGGTCTACGCCCTGGGCACCGATGTTACTCTGGCTACCACCGCCCAGACGATCGTCGGAAGCGATGTCAAAGATAAAGAATGGATCCTCCTCGGGGTCGGCCAGATTTCGGTTCATGGCGGCATAAATACCATTTACCATCTGAACGGCATCACTCTCGCTGATCGGGAAATTCGAGGTGTCCTTCTTCGTAAGGTTGTCCGTGTCGAGGAAATCTTCACAGGCACACAATCCAAAGATCACGCAGAAAGCGCAGATCATATATAACAGATTCTTTTTCATAATCTTCATGAATTATCAGTTCTTAAAAGTTAACGTTCAGACCCACCTGGATGGCACGTGACGAAGGATAATAGCCACAATCGATACCAGATGCCCAGCTATTTCCGTTACCGAAGCCAACCTCAGGATCCATACCAGAGTAGCCAGTGAACGTGATGAAATTACTGAGAGATACATAGAGACGACACTTCTGTACGGGCAGTTTCGAATAGAGACGCTTGAAATCATAGCCGAAGGAAATGCGGGAAATCTTGAAGAAGTCGGCATCCTCAATCCAAACGCGGGATAGCGGTTGGTGCTGCCTTCGCCTGTCCAGTACTTGGTATAGACATCCGTACAGTAGTTGTCATCGGGATGGTCAGAGAACTGACGATAGCTCTTGGCTACCTGCTGTCCGAAGGAACCATAGCCGTTGATACCCAGGTCAAAGCCCTTATAGGCGATGTTGATGTTCAGACCAACGGTATAGTCAGGATTCGGATCACCGATCATGGTCTTGTCACCTTCTTTCGTGATTTTACCATCTCCATTGAGATCCTTGAACATCACGTCACCCGGCTGCAACGATGCGCCCTGCAGAGAGTTTGCCTTATCACCATTACAGTTACGGGCGAGGTAATCCTGCAGCTGCTGCTCGTTCTGGATGATGCCTTCCATGTCGTAACCCCAGAAGTAACCGATAGGATAGCCTACCTGTACACGGTTAATCTCGGCCGTGTTCTGTGCAATGGCGTTTTCGCTTCCGTGAATGATACCTTCGGAGTTTGCCAGACGGGTAACCTCGTTCTTGTTGTGCGAGAAGTTGGCAGAGACACTATATCTGAAGTCCTTACCGATCTTGTCGTTCCAAGACAATTGAACCTCATAACCTTTGTTCTCGATGTCACCACCATTAATGTAAGGCGGGTTTGTTCCGTAGATAAGCAGTGTAGGCGCGACAACCAGCCAGTCCTTGGTGGTTTTCTTATACCAGTCGAAGACAACACCTAAGCGGTTGTTCAGCAGACGGGCATCAAAACCGAAGTCGAGCTGCTCAGAGGTCTCCCACTTCACATCCTCATTGGGAAGAATATCGGGGAAGGCACCCAGTCCTGGAGTGTCCTTACTGTCGAAATAATAAGGTTCGTTGATGTTGATGGTGGCCAGATACTGGAAGTTGGAGATGTTACAGTTACCGTTCTGACCCCAGCTGGCACGCAGTTTCAGGAAGTCGAGCCAGCTCTTGGTGCTCTCCATGAACTTCTCGCTTGAGATTACCCAACCTGCAGAGACAGAGGGGAAGTAACCCCAGCGCTTACCGCGTTTGAAGTTGGAAGAACCATCGGCACGGAGTACGAGTGAGAGCAGGTAGGTTTCATCGTAGTTGTAGTTCACACGTCCGAAGAACGAAGCAATGGAACCCTGTGCTTCAGGACTACCGCCGACCGAGGTCAACGATTTGTCTATCACATTGGCATTGTCAATAAAGGCATGTTCGAACGAACCAGGGAACTGTGAGTTGCCATTGGTTATGTTGAGACCATTGCCATAACCCCATTTCTCGACAGACTGTCCGAGGAGGGCATCGATATTATGTTTGCCAAAAGACTTCACCCAATTGATGGTGTTCTCCAAAGACCAACGAATGCTGTATGATTGGCTCTGTCTGACTTCGTCATTGGCTTGCATATTCTTGGCGCTAAGCTCATAGACAGGCACATAGCTGCGGCTCTCTCTGTGGCGGTAAAGCCATCCTGCACTGGTACGCCAGGTGAGACCCTTGATGGGTGCAAACTCCAGGAAGAAGTTAGATTGCAGGCGCCAGCCCTTGTTGTAGCCCATGCTATTATTATACTTCATCGATGCCAGCGGATTGGATGCTTCGTCAAGGAAGTTCCATTTGTCGGCCAGGATATCCTTATACTCGTAGTATTCTCCCTCATCGTTATAGAGAGGCAGCAGCGGGGTCATAGCCAGAAGCGTCCGGATGCTGTTGCCATAGATACCTCCCACAGAGACGCCACGCTTGTCGGTAGAAGAGAAGGTCACGTTCTCACCTACCTTCAGCACGTCGCGGCCCTTGCTCCTGATCAGCGAATAGTCGGAGTTCAGACGAACGGTATAGCGGTCGAACTTCGGATCGGCAGGTGCACCCAGTGTACCCGTCTGGTGGTACTTGGTGAAACCGAGGGCAAAGCGCGAAAGGTCACCGCCACCAGAAATCGTGACGGATGCATTGTGCATCGGCGCATTGTCGATAGAGGTTTCTTCGAGCCAGTTGGTACCGTTCCAGCTTCCATTCTGAATCAAAGCATACTGCTTGGGGATGTAATTCTCCCAAACGTATGGCTCAACGCCCTGAATCTCGCGGGCCTTGTTGATAATCTCCATATACTGGGGGGCGTTCAACGGGGTAACACCGTTGGTGTTTACATTCTGCCAACCCAGATAGCCGTCGAATGACACCCGTATACGTCCACCACTGGCCCTACCCTTCTTGGTGGTAACGAGAACGACACCATTGGAAGCGCGGGCACCATAGATGGCACTCGAGGCAGCATCTTTCAGAATGTCGATGCTCTCGATATCATTCGGAGAGAGGTCATCGATATTAGCACCTGGCACACCGTCAACCACATACAGCGGGGTGTTGGAACCTACCGTACCCATACCACGGATTACAACCTTGTAACCCTCACCAGGCTGTCCGGAGTTCATGACAATGTTCATACCGGAAGCCAGACTCTGCAAGGCGCCAAAAGCATCCACAGCATTCACGGCTTCGATGTTCTCAGAGGTTACATGCACCGTAGAACCCGTCACCAGC
Organism: uncultured Prevotellaceae bacterium; assembly: GCA_902784755.1. Taxonomy (GTDB): domain Bacteria; phylum Bacteroidota; class Bacteroidia; order Bacteroidales; family Bacteroidaceae; genus Prevotella. The sequence continues at coordinate 3,975 of CACZVX010000031.1, read as the reverse complement.
TTCTTGCGCTGAGTACCATAACCTACCACCACCACATCGCTGAGCACCTCGGCATCCTCTTCCAGCGTAACTGAAAGACGTCTGCCTGCCACGGCCCTCACCTCAGCAGTCTTGTAACCCACATAAGAAATTCTCAAACTGGCTCCTCTGGCAACGGAAAGACTGAACGAGCCGTCGGGGGCTGTCAGTGTGCCGTTACTCTTGGAACCCACTTCAATGACACTTGCTCCGATAACCGGCTGGCCCTCAGAGTCAAGCACGACACCTCTCACCTGTACGGTAGTTCCCGTTTGTTGAACTGCCTCGTCAGCCATGACAGGAAGTGCGGACGCAGAAATGCCCCACCCCCACAGGCCGGTACAGATAGCCAAAAGGATCTTTGAACAGTAACGCATAATTTAAAAAAGTTAGTTAATAATAATTAGTAAAAAAGGATAATAGGTTCAAATAGCAAGCGCCCTGCAGCAGGGCATAAACCCGCGGCAGAGGACTTTTCTTTTCAGATTAAGTGAGTTCCGAAACTATGGTTAATTCAGATAAACTAGATGTCAATATCAATTGTTTGCGAATTTAGCAATAATTCCCTAATAGTGTTCCTTTTACCCTTCATTTTTAACATATTTTCAAAGACCCCCTAAAACCACGCAACTCCCCACCTTTTGAAGGAGGGGTAAGAGGTGGTTAAGCAAGCATATTTCAAGGGTCTTAACCATTTCGCGTGAACAGGGGAAACCATCCCCTGTTCACACTGATGAAATAACAGCTACATAAACGATAACTAAACTATCATACAAGGAGGAGGAAGCCATAGCGCTTCTTCCTCTTCTGTTTTGCGACAATTTTGAAGGGCATTGGGGAATTTGTCGCGAAATAAGGGGGGGTGTCGCAACAAGTTGGAGAAAAAAGGGAGGGAATTGTGGCGCAGTTCGGGAATAGGGCTTAATTTTGCCTACAGAAAACAGAACTGAGGCCCGCATACGGGTCAGGATTAAAAAAATAATAGAATTATGATTATGTTTTATGTAATGGCAATAGCCACCGTAGCTTGCATGATGTTGGTCGCAGTCGGCACATATATTGGTCTGAAACTGAATCCAGAGAAGATTTGATACTACTTCTATTTTTAATCATAACTGCGGGGTCCTCTCAACAGGGGCTCCGCTTTTATGTGCTATCTGATTTCGAACTGGAAGATTATTGAAGGATTTCTGCACACTATTTATTGAAAATTAAATGAATTAGTGCTAACTTAACTGATATTTTGTGTTTTCTCTTCGGAAAGTCGATTTTTTAGCGTAACTTTGCACCCGTTATTAAATCGGATAAATTTGAGAATTATGGATACATCGAAAAAAGCTTTTGCAGCAAAACTGTTGAAAATCAAGGCTATCAAGTTGCAGCCTGCGAATCCCTTCACTTGGGCCAGCGGCTGGAAATCTCCTTTCTATTGCGACAACCGCAAGACTCTCTCCTACCCTGAACTGCGCAACTACGTGAAGCTGGAAATCACGCATGTGATTCTGGAGAAGTTTCCTGAGGTGGAGGCTATTGCCGGTGTGGCTACGGGTGCCATCCCACAGGGAGCACTAGTGGCTGATGCGCTGAACCTGCCTTTCGTGTATGTGCGTTCAAAACCAAAGGACCACGGATTGGAGAACCTCATTGAAGGCGAACTGAAGCCCGGCATGAAGGTGGTGGTGATTGAGGACCTGATTTCCACGGGCGGCTCTTCGCTGAAGGCAGTGGAGGCCATCCGCAACTATGGTTGTGAGGTGATTGGCATGGTGGCCAGCTACACCTACGGATTCCCCGTGGCCAAGAAGGCTTTCAAGGATGCCAACGTGGAACTGGTGACGCTGACCGACTACGAGCATGTGGTGGCCGAGGCTTTGGAGACAGGCTACATTGCTGACGACGAGGTGGAGGTTCTGAACGAGTGGAGGAAGAATCCAGCGGAGTGGAATAAATAGTTCATTAATTAGCAATTAGTAATGAGTAATTAGTAATTATGATATGTCTCAAGGCAGCATGTGCTGTTGAAGACTTTTCGTAATTTCAATTCCAAAAAGGTAATCATAATTACTCATTACTAATTTCTCATTACTAATTGACAAATGAGTAAATTCGAAAGTAGTGTGAAGCAAATTCCATACGCACAGACGAGTGTGTATGAGAAACTGAGTGACTTGAGCAATATTGAGAAAGTGAAGGACCGTCTGCCGGAGGACAAAGCCAAGGACCTGGAGTTCACGCAGGACAGCATCAGCGTGTCTGTGGCCCCCGTAGGCAGGATTCAGCTGAAGATTGTTGAGCGCGAGGAGCCCAAGACCATTAAGTTTGAGACGGTACAGTCGCCCCTGCCCTTCAACCTGTGGATTCAGCTGCTGCCCACTTCGGAAGCCAGCAGTAAGATGAAGCTGACGCTCAAAGCCGACATCAATCCCTTCATCAAAGGCATGATCAGCGGCCCTCTGCAGGATGGGCTGGAGAAGATTGCCGACATGCTGGCGATGATACCATACGAGACGGAATAAGAATGAGAAATTGAGATAATGAGAAAATGAGTAATATTACCTCAGAAACTCAAAAAACTCAACACTCAAAAACTCAAGAACAATGAAACTGTGGGAAAAGAACTATGAGGTGAACAAGGAGATTGACAGGTTCACCGTGGGCAGAGACCGGGAAATGGATCTCTATCTGGCTAAGTACGACGTGCTGGGCTCTATGGCTCACATCACCATGCTGGAGTCTATCGGACTGCTGAAAAAGGAGGAACTCTCCCAACTGCTGGCAGAACTGAAGAACATCTACCAGGTTTGTGAGCGTGGGGAGTTCAGGATTGAGGACGGCATTGAGGACGTGCACTCCCAAGTGGAACTGATGCTGACGCAGAAGCTCGGCGACATGGGTAAGAAAATCCACTCCGGTCGTTCACGCAATGACCAGGTATTGATAGACCTGAAGCTGTTTACCCGTCATGAACTGATGGAGATAGCTGACGGAGTGAAGGTGCTCTTCGATGAACTGATTCAGAAGAGCAACCAGTATAAGGACGTGCTGATGCCGGGCTATACGCATCTGCAGATTGCCATGCCTTCGAGTTTCGGCTTGTGGTTTGGGGCCTATGCGGAGTCGTTGGCTGATGATATGCTCTTCCTGCAGGCTGCCTACAAGATGACCAACCGCAACCCCTTGGGCTCTGCTGCCGGCTATGGCTCTTCCTTCCCATTGAACCGTCAGATGACTACCGACTTGCTGGGCTTTGACTCCATGGACTACAACGTGGTGTATGCGCAGATGGGACGTGGCAAGATGGAGCGCAATGTGGCTTTTGCTATGGCTACCATTGCCGGAACGCTGGCCAAGATGGCCTTTGATGCCTGTCTGTTCAACTCGCAGAATTTCTCATTCGTGAAGTTGCCGAAAGAATGCACCACGGGTTCTTCGATTATGCCCCACAAGAAGAATCCCGATGTGTTTGAGCTGATTCGTGCCAAATGCAATAAAATTCAGAGTCTGCCCCAACAGGTGATGCTTATCATGAACAACCTGCCCGTGGGTTATTTTCGTGACCTGCAGATTATCAAGGAGGTGTTCCTGCCTGCCTTCGACGAGCTGAAGGACTGTCTGCAGATGGCCGCCTACATTATTAATAAGATGGAGGTGAACGAGCATATTCTGGACAACCCGATGTATGACCCCATGTTCTCCGTGGAAGAGGTTAACCGTCTGGCTGCCAATGGAATGCCGTTCCGCGACGCCTACAAGAAAGTGGGTCTCGACATTGAGGCTGGCAACTTCAAGGCCGACCACAACATCCATCACACCCACGAGGGCAGCATCGGCAATCTCTGCAACGACAAGATTGAGGCCCTGATGAGCCACACGCTCTCAGAATTCCACTTTGAACGAGTTAAAGAGGCTGAGAAGAAACTGTTAAAGTGAAGAGTGAAGAGTGAAGAGTGAAGAATC
>CACZVX010000030.1 GCA_902784755.1 uncultured Prevotellaceae bacterium | reverse complement strand
CGTTAAGTTTTTCCGCCATTTGGCGGGCGTATTCTGGCGTAAGCTTCTTCAGGTGTTTGGCTATGGCCATGTCCATAGCTAGGTCGTTGACATCATTCAGGATGCTCTCCTCCACCCCGCCCTCTTCATGAAGCCGACGGGATAGCGTACTAACATAGGGAAGATGCAACTGGATAGCTATTTTAACGGCATCAAGCAAAGCTAATTTTAATTCGTCTATCATTTATATAATTTATAATTTATAACTATTGAAATTTCGTCACCTTTTTCGTCTTCGACGCCACGTCCGTATAGTTCTTCAGCACCCCATACAACTTGTCTGCACGGATAATGAAGTCCACCTGTCCGCCCATGCCGACACCGTTGGCCAGTGCGTCGTCGAGCTCCTCGGCCTTCTTAGCCGGGAGAATGCGCTCACCGGAATTGACACGGGCCAGCAGCTTGTCTCCCGTATAGCTGTGACCGCCGATGGTTCCACCGTTGGCAAACGTACCCATATTCTTGATGGATGCAACCATCGAGGCTACCTGGGCAAGACCGACGAGTGAGAAGGCTATCCAGCCCCAGGGACCTAACGAGGACGCCTGCAGAGCAGCGGTAGAGAAACTCATGATGAGATTGGCAACGGCCTGAGCGATGACGCCGGCTGCATTGAGCTCAGGAATCTCGAAGGCACTGCCCAGACTGCTCATCCCAGAGGCAAACTGCTGAGTGGCTTCCATCATGGCTCCCTGCTGGGCCTGCTGCTTCTCCTTGGCTTTTAGCCAGGAGGCGTTGATGGCCTCTACCACACCCTGCATCTTCGCACTGATCTCGTCAGTGGTGGGGAAATTCAGTTCTGGTGTTAGCTGTGCACCCTTCTTGAATGCTCCGGATATATCCGCGGCATTGTAGTCGATGCGGAGCTGCAAAGTTTCGTTGGCTTTCTTGAATTTGTCGAGTTGGGTCTGAATGGCATACAACTGAGAAGGATCTACAGTCAATTTCATCTTTTCTTCGAGGTCTCCGATGGCCTTGTCATTTGCCGCCATAGATCCAGCCGGGAGCACCTTCTCCTTGGTGGTGGTTGTCGTCGATTTTCCAGTCTTCCCGGTCTTCACCTTCCCGGCGGTCACTGCAGGAACATCAGCCGCCTGGAATCCTTCCTTAATTCCTTTTACGACGCCACTCTTAACGCTGTCTGCGCTGTATTGCATTGCCATGGCGTTTGCATCATCCGTGATGCGACGCTTACCTCTAAGCTGTTGCCCCACGTCTGCCAGACGGGAAGCCTCCCTGGCATTGCCCCATGAATAATAACTGCGGGCTGCAGCATTAGCGCTCTGCTGTTTATCGGCAAATTTTTGACGCATTTCGCCTAGTGTGGCCTTGCGAGTGGTCCCGTCTTTCTGGACAATGGTACGCCCGCCTACAGCCTTCACAAGCATGTCATATTCATCTGCCTCTGCTTCGACTGCCCTCTTGGTATAGAACTCTGCCAGGGCTTCTTTTTTCCTGAGTGCAATGCGTTCTTGGATGAGTTTATTTACAAGTGCCTCTTGCTGCTGCAGGCTCTTGGTAGCGTCGATATTCGCGCCTATTGCGTTTGCAGCCAGCTTGACGAAGGCTGCACGCTCAGCCGATCCTTTTTTGGATTTCTGTATCAGTCCCTGAAGGATCTGCAGCTGCTTAATTTCTTCCGTGTGCGTGGCCTTCAACGCTTCTGACTGATAGCTCTCCCATTCCTTTCTCAGAGTCCGGGCACGGGTGGCTGCTTCATATAGTTTGCCGCCTAACTCCATGACAAGTGTAATGGCTGCTGTTATCAAGGTCGTGGAGAAAGCGGCCTTCAGGGCCACGCCCACGCCCTTCAGGGCTATCGTCACCTTTCCCCACACACCGGCTGTCTGCATAGCTGCTGCACGCTCAATGGCCGTGCGTTCTGCTGCAGCGGCTTTCTCCATCAGCGTACGGTTAGCCTGCATCTGCTTGGCAGTGGCATTGAGCTGCACCATCAGGGCACGTTTCTGCATGCCTTCGGCCTCTGCTATCTTCTCACGGATAGCGGCCTGCTGTGCCTCCAGCGAGGTCTGAAGCTTCTCAGCGTTCGCCCGGGCTGCAGCTGTGCGCTGCACATCTACCAGTATGCCGGCTGTATATGATGACCAGAGCGTCTTCAGGGTGGCAACGCCCTTGGCGATAACGGCAAAGACAGCTGCACCCTTCACGACCTTGATAACAGTGTCGATATTATTACGCACACCGCGGATGGCGTCACTCATGGCGTTGATGGGCGTCACCATGCCGCCCTCGCCATTCTTGAAGAAGGCAATCATCAACGCCTCCCATGCGGACTGCAGGCCCTTGATGGCAGCGTCCATCTTTCCGGATGCCTGGGAGAACATGCGCTCGGTTTCTCCAATAGAGTTCTGCAGGGTCTTATTGAGGCCGACAAAATTCTGGTAATTATTGATGATGGCAGCGGCACCACTGTACGCCTTTCTGCCAAAGATGTCTGCGAGTGCCTGGTTATCCGTACCGATACCGGACTCAAAAAGTTTCTTCAGAGTGCCCTGCAGCCCGTCGGCAGCGAGAGTAGCCTGGTTAATATTCAGGCCATATCTGGCCATAGCCTTAGCCCCCTTTGGTGCCTCGGTGCTTAGACCAGCTAACATCTGCTTCATGGCGGTTCCTGCATCGGCTCCCTTGATGCCCACATTGGCCAGGGTACCCAAAGCAGCGCACACCTCTTCTATATTTATACCACAGTTATTGGCCAGCGGGGCTACGTTCTTCACAGCCTCACCAAGTTCGAGCACGTTGGTAGCGGAATGGGCTGCTGTAGATGACAAGTTATCATTCACACGTCCCAGCTGATCGACGCTGAGGCCGAAACCGTTCATCACATTGGTGGTCAGATCTGCAGCCTCTGCCAGCTCAATGCTGTTGGCCTGAGCGAGCTGCAGGGTCTTGCTCAGGGCCTTGGTGGCCTGCTCCGCTGTCAGGCCGTTACGCGTCAGGTTCTCCAGTGCACCGGCAGCCTGACTGGCGGAATATTTAGTGGTGGCGCCAAGCCTTTCGGCTTCGTCACTCATCATTTTCATTTGCTGCTGAGTGGCATTGGTCACAGCCTTCACCCGGGCCATGCCGCTCTCGAAATTCTTTCCGGCCTCGATCATCGAGCGGCCGAAATTGGCGATACCCAATCCCGACAGAGCCGTGATGGCGAAACCACGCAACTTCTGGAGCTCATTCCTGAGCCCGCCTATCCCCTTCTTGAACTGCTTATCAAGCAGCTTAAAGCTGACAACAAAATCCCTCTTTGCCATTTTGAATAGAGTTTAGTTAGTAATGTTGGTAAAAAGCACGGGCGCCCTTGGGTTAGCATATATCCCAGCTGTTATCCTTTCTTCCTGCGGGCTGCTGCCAGGACGCGCCGTGCTCGGTGAAACTACATAGATATTAGAAGGTAAAAGTCTCATTAGTAACGAGCTGATTGGGCTTTATCAGCCTATTCTGCGCGTCATAAGTGAAATAATCCGGCATTACTGCAGCCCGTGGGCTACCATGGAAGAACTTGTTGAGCTGGTCACAGATGGCCTCCAGTTCTTCATATTTTTTTGCCTCCTTGGGACTGAGCTGATAGGCGCTGAAAGCCTTCTCAAATGCTCCGTTGAAGAAGTACTCTGGCCGGTCCTCTGTCACCAGGTGCTCTCCCATATAGCCTTCCTCGGTAATTATTTCTTTACGCGTCCGGGGGTCCTTTTTCTTCACAGTCCGTGTCATGGGAACCTGCTCGCGGTCGATGACCACCGATTCCACACGCACGCCCACGTAAGGAATCCATTTCTTATCTATGGGCTTGCAGGGCGTGGAGAGCTCCCACTGCACAGCAAAAGGACTCACTTCAACTTTCGACTGCACCCGCCTAAAGAATTGGTCAGCCACCCGGATGAATGACAGACAGCGTGCCCACCTCTCAGCCTCGGTTCCGGTGCCTGCGTAATAGTCGCGGACTGTTTCCACAGTCGGACTCGCCAAAAACTTCTCCTTGAAATCTTGATCGCGAAGGTCAATGCCCAGCCGGGACAGAAATTCAGAAAAAGTCCGATTTATCAGATTTAGTCCCTGGATCCTAAGGCCCGGGTGAGCGTCTCTGCGCACCAACACTATTTCTTTATTTTTTGCCATTTTCATTTTCGTTTAAATTCGATTTTTTAATAACAGTCTGGAAAATACCTTGTCGAATGACTACCTCATCGTCGCCAAGTCTCTTTCTGAGTACCGTTGGCAGCCCGCCGGGAGCTGTAGTTCCGACATACGTAACCTCTTCGCCGACAAGATAGGGAAGGACGTCACCATCTTTATATTTGGCCAGATCTACCATATCATTCTGTTGTTTAAAATTCTATTAGCCTGGTTTTTAAGCAGAGCGGCCTCCCTATGCCAGCCAAAGCCACCATTACCTAACATGACAGAAGTCTGGGGATATGCCGGCGTGGCCGCGATAGTGAAGTCCCTAACGGTCTTTATCTTATGGATCGTCCGCAGGACGTAACCGTCTTTTTCCTCGCGTTCTATGCTATGAAAATCCGGTATGAATGCGAAGCTGCAGCCCGTCAGATCGCCACGCTTAACGAGTTCCACAGCCTTGTCGCCCTCGCTTGTGTCCGGTGTGTCAAATAGGAACTGCACGCCCATCCCGTCTATTGCATAGCTGAGAGAACCTTTACCATACTGACTGCGTGCCAGGATGGTCTCGCGGTTATGGAACATCGTCATAACAATGTCCGACGCGTCCAACATTTCTTTTGTCACGGCCTCTGGGGCAATCACCTCCCGAAAGAGCTCCCCGTCAAACATGGTGACGGATTCCACGTTAAAAACGATACTATATCCGGATATTATCATCTTGTTAAAACCATTAAGTTACGGGCCTCTGGGGTAAGTCCTTCCTGGAATCTTTTCAACTCCTTCCCCTCAGGAGTACCGTCAAAATACGCGCGGAATTTCTCCCGGTTGATCACCATCTTTTTGCCCGTGAAAAGGAGCAGATCTGCACGCTCTATCACGCGCCCCTGAGCTCCCCATTTGAGTAAATGAGGATTCTGAGCGTAGTTGAGTAACATGCGGGTGTTGCACGTAGTGATACCCTTCTCCCTCACCATCGGGATAACGCACTCATTTATGTAAGTGCAATCGGCCTCCAACTGGCGTAAAAGATCTTCACCAATTTGGGGTGCCGGGGCCCTCAGCCCCTGATCCCGGTATCGTTCTATAAATTTTTCGTCGTTCATCTTGTTTTAATTTAAAATCGGGAGCGAGCGAAGTCTGGCTGAAGAGACCGACTAAGCGGCTCCCGTGGCTGCTGCCATATTTTGGAATAACCTACGATGCAAAGATACTAAATATATATATAGCTTCAAAGCAAATAGCAAAAATGCACCTTATAAGGTGAATGGTACCACCATCCGATGGTACCACCATCAAATTTTAGGCTGCTGCTGCAGCCCCCCACGCCCCTAAAAAAGCCCTCACGCATGTAAAAGGAAATGGGGCGTGGTTTGTTCGATGGGTACCCTTTTCAAAATGACCTCCCCCGTTAACATTTTTTAGTAGCCAGGGATGGGCGCTGCTGTCTAGCAGGACGTAGAAAGATATTGCGCTCTTTTTCGTCCTGCTGCCAGCCAAGAATAGGCAGGATTTTTTCCAGACGACTTTGTGTGGGAGCATCCTTTCCCTTCTCTTTTCGTACGATGTAGGCGTAGAGAAAAGCCAAGTCTATTTTATCTAGATCTAGGCTTGCCAAATAACGAGAGACGCGCTCACACCAGGGATCAAGGAAGCTATCTTTCTTTTTTCTGACAATTATGGCACCATTAGTGTAGCCATACGCCACCGGTTGGTTCTCAGTTAAGGTGATGATTACATCATCGCCCGAGATGCAAATTGATTTGACCTGAGAATCAACGAGCAGATCTTCGTTGTTGTCGAGTTCAACACAATGCTCAAACAGACTCAAGATTTCTGACATTACTTTCATTTTTTTTTGAATTAAACGTTAAACATTATATTTAGAAGAAGCGCATAAACGCTCTATAGTTTACTTCTCCGTGAGGAAGCCTGAGGTTTTGCGACAGCTCCGCGGCGCTGTAGATCTTCCTATGTACGTCGCCATTGGCCTCTCCGTATGTGAGCACGCAGCCAGTTACCTTCTATGACCCAGACTGTACGCCAGCCACGCTTAGGGTCTCTGAGTTCATATATTTTTTTTAGACGAATTGTCCTGGTCGTTATCTTGTATTCCATCTCATCGTGATTTAGTGATAGTTAATAACTCGCCCTTCTCGCCCGGCAGCAGCAGGGCTTTGCCTTTGCGGGTAGCGTATCTCTTGATGATGCCGACAGCTGCCTTTTCCGTCGTGTGGAGATGGCCGGCCAGAGAGACAGACACCATCGCCATTTCAGTCTGCATCGTGTCGAAGCGGCTGCAGAACCAGGTTGTGAATTTCTGTAAGTCTTCGTTCATCGTTTTGGGTTTTTATGTTGAAAATATCGTTTGGTAGTACGTTTGAAGTACAGAAGTACGTTTTTTACGCCCTATATACTTTACCATGCAAAATGGTAAAAATGGTAAAGTGGTTATTTTGATTTTACCATTTAACCGATTTAACCATTTTGAAAATTCAAATATAAGAAAAAACGTACTATAGTACATAATTTCGTACTTTAGAGATCGTCATCATCCATCATTCGCGCTAGCGGCGCATTGGTCGCCGACTGTTCCGGCATAGTCACCAGCTCATCGGCCCCATCGGTGCCAGGACGGAAGAACACATGGCGTTGTTGACCGTACACATCATCAACTTTGACGCGTCCCTGGTCTTTCCATCCCAACAGCTTCAGCAGCCTATTTACATATTGAGGCGTTGTTGCTTCGGGGATTTCGTCTTTAATTTCACCGGCACACACACTGTTGCGCTTCAGATTCATAAACCCTACCTCTGTGGAGTAGTTCCTCATTTTCCTCATACGCTCATCGCGGGTGAGTGACCTCCAGCCAGATGGAAGCAGCCGCTCCAGATGCTGCTGAAGTATGCCGAATAAAGGATCACCATTAGCGGCGTTATATGCAGCCTGCATGGCCCTGGCGTCCTCTATCAGTTGGCGTGGAAGCTCCAGCCTCTCACCTTCAGAATAGTAATGGTACGCTTCTGCCCATATTTGATGGACGTTAGCGATGAGATCTGGGACCCATTCCGCTACCGGTCTGCTGTTCCCGGCTACGTGGATTATCCAGAATTTTCTCGCAGATGTATCTGCTAGGAAAGTGGACTCATTAGTGGTGCCGGCAAAGACACAGTGCCTTTTATACGTTGTTGAAGTATGACGGTACGCCAGGCGCTTCTCATCCTCCTGGATCGAAATAAAACGCTTTATGCGCTCACCATCTTTTACGGACTTCAATCCGGAGAGCTCGGCAAACTCACAGATCCAAGCCTTATTCATTGCTTCGATTTGTTCTGAGTCCTTCTGATCAAACTGCATGGACTCTGAGAAGAAATAGCCTCCACGGGTCTTTCCGTTCGCAAGGACGCGAAGTATCAGGCTTTTTCCTATTCCTTGCTGACCCTCTAGGATGAGCATGTTATCAAATTTACAGCCAGGCTCAAAGGCGCGGGCGACAGCAGCTATCATCCATTTGCGGGTCATCATCCTATTTAGTGGGGTATCATCGGCTCCCAGGTACTCAATGAAAACAGTCGACAGCCTTGGCACTCCGTCCCACTTTTCTTTAGTTATATATTGGTGGAGCGGGTTGTATCGACGCTGTACCTGGACGCCGGAAAGAATTTCCTGGACTTTCTGCATGCTTACCTTTAAACCGTATTTTGTTTCATAATGGGTTGCGATGTTACGCAGGGCTGTGTCATCGAGTTCGCTAGTACAGCGCAATGCCTGAGTGTTACCCACTTCATTCTGCCGTGTGAAGTCATTGAATATAATAGTACGGAAAACGTGGTCATTCAACATTATTAAGTCCTGGTTGGCGTTTGTGTTGGTGAATTGTCCCTTCTTATCCGTTTCTAGTTGGCGGATCCATTCCAGGTCCTTAGGGTCTTCTGAAACCTCCGCAAACTCAGCAGCAGCCTCTTTTATTTTTTCATCCTGGATAATGCGGGCCACCTTTTCATCAGCAGCAGCAAGTGATATCATGGCCCGATAGGATGGTAGCGTATTTCCTTTTTGTCCTGGGGACGTACCTGCGTCGAGGTGCCCGAACTTATGGATGCGCACTAGATCAAAGGCATTGATGTCGTGCCCGGTGTTGGCTGGGTCGGTGGCGTGGTTGCTGTAGGCCACGTCCCCATACACCACCAGCCCTTTGCTGCTTGAGCCGTTGGCATAGGTGTAGCGTCCCAGCCCTGCCTGAATATACACCCCTGGCAGGAACTTAGCAATAGCTTCGTCTATGGAATAGGCACGGCAGAAGGCGCCGATGATGCCTGGCTTCTCAATGGAAGCCTGAGGCTTCTCTATGTTATTGTACACTCCTTCTTTCTCAGTCATCACAGACAGAGGTTTCACCGGCTCCTCATCCGGATGGCGCGGCCATGTGGATTCCCGCTTCAGCTCTGGATGGGCTAAAATGAGTTCTTTTGCTGATATGGGCGCCAAATCGATGGAAAAATGAAGATACTCACCGTCGCTGGACGTGGACGGCCAGTACATTAACCTATTATATTGAAAGGTGGTCTTATCCATCAGCTGCATGCCCAGGACGCTGCCTACATACCTGGCAATGGCCTCATAATAGAAGGGGCTCACCCACTCAACCAGCGGAATGAATACTCGCCAGCGGGGAGCCTCGGGCGTGTGCTTGTGGGTTGTATATCCTATGGCGGCCACGCCGGGAAGCTTCTCCCGGATGAGCGGCTCAGGGCTGAAGCCCGCGGGGCACTCATCCATATCGAATGTGAGGATGGAGCGTAATAGGATGTTCTCCTTGGTCTTGCGGCCAGCCAGCTGCTTGTCGGTTGACGTCTTGTCGTGCTTCAGCAAGCCACACACCACGCCGCCAACGTCCTTGATTTCGGCTTGCTGGTCGCGTGACATGGCCATATATTCGGCCATGGTCTCAGAGGTCCGCTTTGTGGAGGCGGTCCGCTTTGCCAGCTCTCCCCAGGTCAGCGTGGTGTTGGTCCACTTCTTGGAGAGGCGGCTGGGGCCTTCGCAGACGGGAAAGACCACATCCAGGATGGACCCGTCCAGTATGGCCGTATAGAATGAATCTGACTTCATGCTACCTTTATATATTAGAGGTTGCGCAGTGCGCGCTGGATTTCGCTCTCTGAGTACAGATCTTTCCGGCTACCTTCAGCCCTCATGGGAGTTATCCGGCCAGTCGCTTTCCACCTCCATAGCGTTACGGTGGAAATACGCAGCATTTCAGCAGCTTCTTCGGTGGTGAAAAGCCTTTCTACTTTCTTCGCAGCCTCCTTTTCGTCAATGACTTTTTTTACACTACTTTCGATAAGGGATGCCAGTCTGTCTTCAGTCAGGGTTAGCAGCCACCCTACATTTGTTTTTTCGTTTTGCATATTACAATAAATTTAAAAATTCTGTTGCAAATGTAGGGCTTATTTAGTTATGTTGTTACAAGTCGGCAAAAGAAAATGAGAACGGCAAAAGAACGGCAAACGTTAGGCAAAAATATTTTTTCACAAAGCAAAACAAACAAACAAAAAAGCCTCATTGAGAGGCTTTAAGTCGATTATAAAAAGTAGTGAAATTATTTTTGCAGTCAGCGACAAAAACTGTATGACGAAATATTATTATCGCGATTTTCTTTAAATCACCTTTTTTCCCCCGGTAGTGTCTATTTATCGCGCGGCGGAGTGCTGCTGTATCTTTTTGCGCGCATATCTCATTAAATATATCCCTTACCTCGTTCTGGCTAATATTCTCTTCTCGCAAAATAGCAGAAAATTCACGATATACTTCTTTCATGTCTTCTTCTTTCTTGGGTGTAGAACCCTTTGAGTTATTGACTGGCTGGAAGGCTGCCTCCACCGTCGCCCGGTCAGCGCCTTGCATCACCCATTTCTCTATGAGCTCTGTCTCATAGCTAACTGGCTCTTTCTCATACCCGCGTCCCAGGTTGCCGGAAAAGCGTTTCCTGGGCTTCGTGATGTCGCCTAAGTACATTTTGTCAAAGAGCTGATATTTTTCTTTGACTTGGTCTATAGCACATCCTAGCTCTGCACACTTATCTTTTACTTCATTGGCTATTCTCCAGAATCCGTTGAGATCTTTAACCGTTTTACACTGATGGTCGAATACTCTTTGATATGTCTCATAGAAAGACTGCTCCGGCAGTCTCAATTGTTGTATTACGGTCATCCATTCATCGTATGTGGACTGCAGGTCAGCAATGCCACGGGAGAGCCCTAAGAGCTCACTAATCAAGCTGTACTTTGAATTTTCCCCGGGTGTGATGGCGGTATTTTTGTAAAATCCAAATATCTCAGGTTCCTGGAGCTGATGAAGCAGATCACCTAGGTCGTAACGGCTAAGAGGTCCTTCAAAGGTGTCCCAATTGAAAGCCTTTAAAACACTGTCCGTTATTATATTGTTGAGCCTGACAAAATCCTTCGTCAATTTAAAATCCTTCATGCCTATTTCCTCCCTATTTTGCGATTTTCAACACACCGGCGGCAAAAAATTCAGTCGCTGCTTCTTGTGCCTTTTCCTCGTCTTTAAGTTTGAGGTACCTCCTCAGCTGTGCCTCTGAGCTGTGCCCCGTTAAAACCATAATGGCAGAAAGCGGAATCTTATTTCTATAGGCATTAGTCGCAAATGTTCTCCTGGCTGTATGCGTCATGATGCAATCGCAGAACCTTTTCCCGGTCTTGTACGTCATGGTACCCCGGTGTTCCTTGATACCTGAATCATAGATCCACCCGCATAGCAAACCACAGACCTTTATCCGTTCATTTAAATGTTGGTCGTAGATGTTGGGCAAAGATCCCCCATGCTTTTTTAAGATGGCGCTCACGCGTTCATCCATCGGGATATAAACGTCCTTTTTGGTCTTCTGCTGCTGAAGATGTATATAAAGATTACCATCACCTAACCGCTCGACCATTCCCATGTTAATGCGTTTATAGTCAGACACCCTCTGACCCGTCAGACAACCGACAAGAAAGATGTCCCGTGCATCCATCAGGCTGTTACGGTATAGTTCACGCTTCAGGGCATGCTGGAGGCTGTCTCTCTCTTCTTTGTCGATGTCAAGTGTGTCTAAGATGTCAACAGTCTGCTGATAGGTCCTGATGTCCAGGTGGTAAAGTTGGTTTAGTTGTTCCTCGCCTAGCGCAACATTATCCACTTCTTCACCATTGGCATAAAAATCCCGATTGAGGAACTCTCTGTTATCTGTAAGCTTCAGATCTAAAGCTGCACGCATTATCGTTTTCAAGTCGCGCATGTGCCGGGCTATAGTGTTTGGGCTGTAATGCTTATCAAGAAAAAAACGAGTAAACTTGCGGTAAAAATCCATGGTGATATCGTCGAAGCCCAAAACTATATGGTTTTTTTTCTGGTATGCAAGCACCTGGTTCCGGAATCCTTTAAGGTTTTTCACGTAAGAAGCGCTTATCTTTTGCGCCGTCTTGAGGTGCTTCATCCGGTCTCCATTTTCACACTCCTCAATATAGCGGCTGCAGAATCCCACGAAAGTATTGTCATTTGGTGATGAAGCCACCTTAACCTCATTGCGGTACTCCTTTTTTCGCTGCAACAGTTCTTTATTTGTGACTACTCGCATGGCCTCTCTGACAACCTTTATATTATTAGCCTTATCTCCTTCTATGATATTAACCATCTCACCATCAATATAGATACCGTTGTCAAGGGCGTCTAAAACGCTTTTCTCGATGAGGTCTAGCTTTTCCAGCAGATCTTTGCCCTGGTTCCGTCTGAAACGGTCCTTTGAGGCAGCGCTCTTGTTGGCTTTCACCCAGGTTTCGATGTCCACTGTTAGATCAGTCTTAACCAGAATATTAAGACTTGGCTTTCTTTTGTGGAGTCGGTAGAAGAGGTAAGCACTACCCTTCTTCTCTTGTGTTTTTAAAATAAATCCCATAATTCGTACATTTTATAATTAAACCTTTTCGTCTGCAAATATACAATATAGTTTTGAATTGGCCAAAAAAAAGTCGCCACAAAGTCGCCACATTGGTTTAATTTTATGAAATTTCGTGAAATCGGGAAAATATTGATTTTGTTTATAAAATGCTGTATTTCAACTATTTAAACATTTCATACTAAATCATAGTGTATAATATTAAGACCTCTGCTACGCACCTCACAATGAAATCCGTAAGATGCCTTCTTTCAAGCACTTGCGGATTTCTTCTTTTTATGGTGTTTCCGCTTTTATCCGTCTTTCCACGGATTCATATAAGGCATTGTTTCCACGCCATTCTTACATTGTTTCCGCGCCATTCTTACATTGCTTCCGCGCCATTCTTACATTGCTTCCGCGCCATTCTTACAAAACACCTATCCCCTAACTACCAATAATTGACTTTTTTCAAAAAAAGTTCGGAAAATATTTGGTGGTATCGAAAAAAGGATGTACCTTTGCACCCGCATTCAAGAAACATGCACCCGTAGCTCAGTTGGTAGAGCACCTGACTCTTAATCAGGGTGTCCAGGGTTCGAACCCCTGCGGGTGTACTAAGAGGAAGACAATTCTTCCTCTTTTTTATTGTTCTTTCTTTCTAAAGAAAGAAAAATCGTGAAAAATTCGTCGTATCTCAATTTTTATTATTACCTTTGCGGCCAAATATGTGCGCAAATGCGCCTTATGTGAAGATATCACACAAAAAAAACATTCAATTTAGATATGGCAGAAGAAACTAAAAACATTCAAGGAGAACAGCAACAACCCGTTGCTGAAGAACAGTCGTTCTTCAGTTTAGAATCAATTTTCAGAATGCTGATTCTTAACTGGCAGTGGTTTGCACTTAGCCTGATCATTGCTCTCGGCATCGCGTTCCTCTATCTGAGATACACGACACCGGTGTATAACACGTATGCCAAGATTCTCGTAAAAGGAAATGAAAACTCACGTGCCAGCAAGGCTACTCAGGCTCTTAGCATTGGTGACATTATCCAGAACTACGGATTATCCAATGAGATTCAAATTCTGAAGTCATCTACTACAGCTGCTGAGGTTGTACGCGACTTGAAGCTTTATACCACTTATAGATTAAAGGGACGCGTGCGCGACCGCGCGTTATATAAGAATCAGGAATTCTTGATTGACATGGATGCTGAACATCTGGAGAAGCTGAACACGCCTGTCAGCATGAAGGTCGAAAAGGAAAAAGGTGCTTACCACATCACAGGAACCTATCGTGTTCCTATTGATGAGTTGAATTCTTCTGCTCCTTACGGTATTGATCAGACCATCAAGAATCTTCCTGCCACTATAAAGACAAAAGCAGGTACTATCACAATCATTTCCAATCCTGCTCCTGTAAAGCTGAAGATGAATGACGGCGATGAGATTTATGTCTCTATGAATTCACCAATGAATGTCGCTAAAGGCTATGCTGCCCGTCTGGGAGTGACAAGTACCGAAGGTTCTGACGTGCTGACTTTGAGTATCAATGACCAGAACACCACTCGTGCCGTAGATTATTTGAACCAGATGGTCGTTGTGTATAACCGTCTCGCTAATGAAGACAAGAATGACATTGCACGTCGTACAGAAGCTTTCATCAACGAACGATTAGCTAAGATTAATGGTGAGCTAAATACAACTGATAGTGAGCTCGAATCATTTAAGCGCCAGAATGGTTTGGTAAATCTGCGTACTGATGCAGGCCAGTCTGCCAGCAACCAAAACGAATATGAACAGCGTCTTTCTGAGGCTAACACTCAGGTCCAGCTGATCAATAGTCTCCGTGACTACGTGAACAAGCCTGGTAACAAATACCAGATCATGCCTTCAAATGTAGGAATAAACGATGCTCAGACCAGTCAGCTTATCTCACAATACAACCAACGCGTATTAGAGCGTAACCGGTTGCTCCGTTCAGCTTCTGAAGCAAGCCCTGCCGTGGCCAAGATGACAGCTGACATCGATGACCTTTATTCAAGCATCCAGCAAAGCTTGAGCAACACTTATCAGCAAAACATGAAGACCGCACAGATTCAGCGTAGTGCTATTTCTTCACAGTTGGGCCGTTACACAGGTGAAATCAGCAAGACTCCTCAACAGGAACGAATCCTTACACAAATTGGACGTCAACAAGAAGTGCGCAGCGGTCTTTATCTGATGTTGCTGCAGAAACGTGAGGAGAACTCTATTTCGCTTTCGGCTACTGCTAATAAGGCAAACATGATTGAGGTGCCTCTGCATGGTGGTAAGGTAAGCCCAAAGAACAACATGATTTATCTTACAGCACTTGGTATCGGTCTGCTTCTGCCTGCAATTATCATGTTCGTGCTCTCACTCCTCCGCTATCGCATTGAGGGACATGAAGATGTGGTGCGTCTCACGGCTCTGCCGATTATTGCTGATGTTGCCATTGCAAGTGACACGGCAAAGACGAAGGCTGACATCGTCGTACACGAGAACAAGAATAATCAGATGGAAGAAATATTCCGGTCCATGCGAACGAACTTACAGTTTATGCTGGATCCGGATGACAAGGTGATTATGTTTACTTCGACTACTTCTGGTGAAGGTAAGACGTTCAATTGCGCTAACTTGGCCGTATCTTTCGCATTACTTGGCAAAAAGGTACTTATCGTTGGTCTTGATATTCGTAAACCTCGTCTTGCAGAATTGTTCGAGATAAACAATCACCATAACGGTATCACCCCGTTGCTTACGTTGGAAGAGCCCAAATGGAGTGACATAGCCGAGCAGATTCTGCCTTCGGGTGTGAACAAGAACCTCGATCTGCTGATGGCAGGTCCTATTCCTCCTAACCCTGCAGAGTTAATTGCCCGTCCTTCACTTGAGACCATTTTCAATGTCCTCCGTGAGAAGTATGACTATATCCTCATCGATACGGCTCCTGTAGGATTGGTAACTGATACACTTCAGGCTGGCCGTGTAGCAGATGCTACAGTCTATATGTGTCGTGCTGATTTCACAGCCAAGTCTTCTTTCGAGCTTATCAACGGTTTGGCAAACGACGAAAAACTGCCTAAGATGTCAATCGTGATCAATGGTATCGACATGTCGAAGAAGAAGTATGGCTACTACTATGGTTATGGTCGTTACGGTAAATATGGTCGTTATGGTCGTTACAGAAGCTATGGTAAGTATGGCCGATACGGCAACTACGGTTATGGCCGATATGGTTATGGTAACTATGGTTCATACGGAAGTTATGGTCAATATGGCAACTATAGCATGAGCCATTATGGTAATAAGAATGATGATTCTATTAAACTGAAATAACAATAGAATATGACTATTGCCGTTGATTTTGACGGTACGATTGTTACCCACGAGTACCCAAATATTGGTAAGGAGCTTCCCTTTGCCACAGACACCCTGAAACTTCTCATGAAGGAAGGTCATCAATTGATTCTTTGGAGTGTGCGCGAAGGTGAGTTACTCGACCAGGCTATTGACTGGTGTAGGGAAAGAGGCGTTGAGTTTTATGCCATCAATAAGGATTATCCCGAAGAGACACTTGGGAACAACAATCATTTTTCGCGTAAAATAAAGGCCGACATCTTTATCGACGACCGCAATATCGGCGGAATCCCTGACTGGGGTACCATCTATCGAATGATTTCCCATCGACTGACATTAACCGATATAATCAGGGAGCGAATGGGGGAAGTTCTGCAACATGAACATCCCAAGAAAAAGCATTGGTGGCAATTATAGCTAAAGTGCACATCATAATAAAGACCATTCCTTTACATGGAATGGTCTTTTCTTTTATATCTTTACCTCAGCTATATCAGCCGATTTTTAACTTAAGCTGGCTTTCAATCTTACGTTTAGGACATTTCACCGTGACAATTGTTATTCCAGCCTGTTCCGAAGCTCTCACAACTAGCACCAACTGGCCATGGAACAATTTCATCTGAGGTTGCGTAAAGGGTTCCAAACTGGTTGCATCACCATTACAAACAGCTTGGAAATTTCCAGCACCAGTGACCTCAAAAAGTAAATCATCATCTGCATCAGGGCAAAGCGTACCTTCAGCGTCAGTCATGCTAACCGTGATAAATGCCATATCATCACCATCGGCTTTGAGTAACGTTTTATCAGCATCAAGCTTCAAAGTAGTTGGTTTCCCAGCAGTCTTCAGGGACTCCTCCCCTACCTTATTGCCATTTTTGTCATAAACTACCACTCGAATCTCTCCTGGCTGGTATTTCACCTCTGGCCAAATCAGGCGGTAGCGGTTCAAGTCAGGCTGATTCTGTTCCAAAGAGGAAGGACCCGCGGTCTTCGAAATGCGCCCCTGACTCACCCCATTGACAAAGAGTTCTGCCGTGGGACAATCCGTATAACACATAACGGGAGTCACCTTTCCCTTGCGGTCAGACCAAGTCCAATGCGGCAGCAAATGAATGGTATGCTCATCCTTGCGCCATTGTGAACGGTAAAGGTAATAGCGGTCCTTGGGCAACCCTGCTAAGTCACAAATGCCGAAATAACTACTACGCGAAGGCCAATAATTGTCATAAGGCGTGGGCTCGCCAAGATAGTCGAAGCCTGTCCAAACAAACTGCCCGATGGTATAATCCAAATCGTCCATCGCGGCAAAGTCCGATTCCGGCAGATTGCTCCAAGAACAGTATTCCGTATCGTAACTGTTACATTGCCCGTCAGCTTCTTCCTTGGCACTACGAACTTTCATCGGGAACTTATAGACACCGCGGCTGCTCACCGTGGAAGCCGTCTCAGAACCCAGCAAAAAACCCTTGGGCAACTGCTCGATGTTCTTGGGATATTTATGCACACGATAATTAAAGCCTGGCACGTCCATTACCTGTGCGAAACCGCTTTTCAAAGCAGCCTCGGCTTTATCCATTCCCTGAGTAACAGGGCGTGAAGGATCAAACTGATGGCAAACCTGCTGGAGATGTTCAGAGATTTGGCGGCCTTCCTCGCTCCATTGTTCGGGAATCTCGTTGCCAATACTCCACATCACGATACTCGGATGATTCCTATTGACACGTACTAAGGTCTCAATGTCCTTGTCTGCCCAGTCTTTGAAAAAGCGTGCATAGCCGTTCTTGCACTTCGGATAAATCCACATGTCAAAACTCTCAGCCATCACCATCATTCCGAGCGAATCACAAACATCCATCTGCATCTGCGATGGCATATTATGAGCGGTTCGGATAGCATCGGCCCCCATCTCCTTCATCAACTTAATCTGACGAATCAAGGCCGCCTTATTAACAGCAGCACCCAGAGGTCCTAAGTCGTGGTGCAGACAAACACCCTGCAACTTGCGCGTCTTTCCGTTGAGTTCGAAGCCTTTCTCCTTGCTCACGGCCACCATTCGGATACCCATCTTCACCACTTGCTCATCTATCAACTGATTGTTCTGAAAGAGTTGCACCCTTAACTTATATAAATAAGGTGATTCAGGCGACCAAAGTATGGCCTTGGGCACCTGCATCTGCGAATGAATCTGACTATTGGAACTGACATCATTACGAACACCAGCCACAGTCACACCCTTTTCGTTCACAAGACTCATCTCCAAAGAAAGCCCGTCTTCCTTAGTACCAACGACACAGGCATCCACATCAATATAAGCCGAATCATTGCTTAACTTGACAGTTCGGGCAAACGTTGACCAGTTATCGATATAAACTTTCGGGGTCACCTGAAGCGTTACGGGACGATAAAGGCCTGCACCCGGATACCAGCGAGAGCTCTCTTCCAGATTGCTCAACAAGACCTTCACCTCATTGGCGCCAGCCTTCAGATAAGGCGTGGCATCCACCCGGAAAGCATTGTAGCCATATTTCCATTCACCTGCTAACTTCCCGTTCACATAGACGCGCGGCTCAGCCATCGCTCCATCGAATAGCAATGTATAGCAACGTGATTTCAGTTCCTCGCCATTCACCTGAAGGGTCGTCTTATACTGGCCGTCACCAATCCAGGGAAGTGCTCCCGAGCGGCCACTTTTCTCTGTAGCCTTCGTCTCCCCATTCTCCATGATGGCCACCATCTGCAAGTCCCACTTCTTGTCAAAGGGACCGCTGATAGCCCAATCGTGAGGTACGGTCACCTGTTGCCAAGTCTGACCGTCACGTGAGAACTGCCATTGGCGCAAATTCGTCTCTGAGCGTTGAGCCAACAGGGATGTGCAGCTCAATCCGAACAGCACCATCATCATTAGTTTTCTTTTCATATTTTCTTTTTCTATAGTTGCTATAGACGGTAAAGATTCTATAGATACGATAGATTCTATAGCATCTCGCATTCTTTGAGCCACATGGCCGAAGAGGCATCTGTAGGCATTCGCCAGTCACCTCTTGGCGACAGGCTCACGCTACCCACCTTTGGACCATCGGGCAGACACGAACGCTTGAACTGCTGGGCGAAGAAACGGCGCAGGAAGGTGGTGAGCCACTTCTTGATAGTCACGTCGTCATAACTGCCTTTGAAGGCATGCTGGGCAAGCAGGAAAATTTTCTGAGGACGGAAACCGAAACGCAAGAAGTAGTAGAGGAAGAAATCATGGAGTTCGTAAGGACCCACCAAATCTTCGGTCTTCTGCTTGATATTGCCGTTCTCATCGGCAGGAATCAGCTCCGGTGAAATCGGAGTATCCACCACATCCATCAGGATTTCATAAGTCTTCTTATCATCCTTCTCCTTGCGTTCTACCTCAGCCACATAGCGCACCAAGTATTGAATCAGCGTCTTGGGTACGCTGGCATTCACACCATACATCGACATATGGTCACCGTTATAGGTGGCCCATCCCAATGCCAGTTCCGAGAGGTCGCCCGTTCCGACCACCAGACCTCCCAACTGATTGCTGAGGTCCATCAATATCTGAGTGCGTTCACGGGCCTGTGAGTTCTCGTAGGTAACATCATGAACAGCAGCATCATGCCCAATATCCTTAAAGTGTTGCGTAACGGCCTTGGCAATCGAAATCTCCATCAGCGTGATGCCAAGGCTCTTCATGAGGTTGATGGCATTATTGTAGGTACGGTCGGTGGTTCCAAAGCCGGGCATAGTCACGCCTACGATTCCCTTACGGTCCATCTTCAATTTGTCGAAGGTCTTCACGCAAACGAGCAGGGCCAGCGTGGAATCGAGTCCACCGCTGATACCCACAATCACCTTCTTGGAATGGGTGTGCTCAATGCGCTTAGCCAATCCCATCACCTGAATGCTGAAAATCTCCTCACACGACTGCTTCATGTCAGCCGTCTTAGGAATGAAGGGATGCGCATCTATCTCACGAATCAACTGGAAGTCACGCGGCTGAATGCCGTGGGCATTGATAATCTTCGCCGAATAGGAGTGCTGTGCATTCACATAGGTGCTATTAGTGCGTCGTTCCGTACGGAGTTTCTCCACGTCAATCTGCGTGATCATCATCTGGGGTTCCATTGAGAAACGGTCAGCTTCCACCAACAGTTTTCCATTCTCGTAAATCATGGCATTGCCACCATAGACCACATCCTGCGTACTCTCGCCATAACCACAACCGCTATATACATAGCCAGTCATCGTGCGGGCACTCTGCTGTGCCAACACGGATTTCAGGTAGTCATGCTTGCCAATAAGTTCGTCGCTGGCAGAGAGATTGAATATCAGTTCCGCACCCGACAAGGCCAGATGATTACTGGGCGGAGCCGGAGCCCAAACATCCTCGCAAATCTCCACGCCGAAATGCACGCCTTCGCAAGTACGGAAGAGCGTAGGTTCGGCTGTCACATGCATGGTCTTCCCTGCAAATGGCAAATCAGTATCGTCCAGATCCTGAGCAGATGCAAACCACCGCTTCTCATAGAATTCGCTATAGTTGGGCAGATAAGTCTTGGGAATGAGACTCAGAAGGTCGCCTTTCTGAATCACGGCCGCACAGTTAAGCAGCAAATCGCCACATATCACAGGAAGTCCCACAATGGCAATAATATCGAGAGAACGGGTGAAATCGAGCAGTTTCAGAACAGCCTTCTCTGCCTCTTCCAACAGCAGTTGCTGCCCGAAGAGGTCCTGGCATGTATAGCCCGTGATGCACAACTCAGGAAAGACGATAATCTCCACACCCTTGCCTTCAGCCTGGACAATCAGACTCTCCAACTGTTTCTCGTTATAGTCGCAGTCGGCCACCTTCACCGAAGGGATGGCTGCTGCCACCGTGATAAATCCGTGTTTCATATGCTTTGAGGTTTTTAAGTTTCTTGATTTTATAGAGCTTATAGCTTTATAAGCCTTATGAGCCCTAAAAGGCCCATTCTATCTGATTGTAATCTGCGTGGCTCCATAGCCATATTCGCGGAACGATGCATCCTGATGCGGATACTGTTTGTAGCGGTAGTTCAATTCGTGGATGATGGCTGCTCGCAGCACCCCTTCGCCCTTGCCGTGGATGAAGACAATCTTCTGACCTTTCTTATGTTTGTTTTCCTCAATCGTCCGGCGGAACACATCGAGTTGATGATTCAGGATGTCGGCATTGTTCATGCCAGCTGTGGTCTCCAGCAATTGGTCTGCATGAAGGTTCACCACAATGGGTGCATCCTTATCGATAGGCTTACGTGCCGGCTGAATGGCCACACGCGTCTTGTCGACTTCCGCCTTCTGCATCATCTGCTGCTTCAGTTGCTCGGGATTCACGTCAATGCCCAGGTTCACACGGTCGTTCTCCACGATAGTTAGTATAAGGGCAGGCTGCTCAAAGAAATCATTCTCCCGGAAGGTATGGAGCTTGTAGAACTTCACGGGGTCAACACGCAACTGCACTCCCACGGGCTGCTTCAGCAAGAAAGGCTTCTCACGCTTGTAGGCAAACAACTGGATGCTCACGCGTTCCATCTCATTGAGCGACTCACGCCCGAACTCTTCGATGAACAGTTTAGTATTTGGTTCCACCTCACCTGTAGAACGTAAAGTCCAGGCATTGCCCTCCGCCACCATATATGCATAGCGGATGTAGTAGTTGCCATCGTTCACGATATAGGTCTCAAAGCGCGTGCTAGAAATCATCTTCACATCCACTGGCACGAAAGCCAGATAGACGCTCAGCACATCACCTCCCCGACGCTCCTCCACAGGAGCCTTGAAGGTAACAGGCTTATCGGCAGGTTCCACCTCGGGTTCCTCCACAGGTGTATTTACCTTAGGATTCACCTTTGGAGCCACCACCTTGGCAATATTATAGTCGTCGGTATCAATCACCACAACCTCCGTAATGGGCGTGGGTATTTCAAACCCATCCTCATCCTCAACCAACACAATATCCTTTCCACGGAAGCCAGCCACTTTGCCGCCTCCCATCTCGGAAAGGAATCTCACTTTATCGCCTATTTTCATCTTCAATAATCCTTTTTTTCAAACATATTTCGTAGCAGCAAAGATACGCCAAAAATCCGAGACTGCCAAAAGATTCATTACCTAAATGGCGCAGAGACGTTGCAAAAATGGCATTTTCGCATCGTTAGAATGCCATTCTTACATGCTCAGAATGTCATTTTCAGAAAATAACTTTCAAAATAAGATATGAGTATTAGATTTCAACTTCACTCATGTGTGCTCCAAGGATAGGGAAAAACAACGAAATAAGGGTTTCTAACATGTCTTTAGATACCTGTTTTGGCAGTATTTTGATGTTTTTTGTGCCTTTTTTTACTTCGCTATCTATGCTCTGACTATTTTGTGATATTGTAAATCATTAATATTCAGCCTCTTAGATGAATTTGAACGACTTTGAAATTCCAGTTCCAGTTGTTCCAGTTGTTCCAGTTATCATTTCGAGGGTTTCCATTTTTCAATATTATTATATAACTACTTAATTATTAATTAGTTATAATATATATAGAGGAAATGTCACACCTCAAATTTTAATTGGAACAACTGGAACTGGAACAACTGGAATTGCAAGCTTCGTCAGATACTTGTATTTAAGGAATCAGCAGACTGCTGTCACCATAGCTCAGGAAACGGAAATCGTGAGCAAGGGCGTAGTCATAGATCTTGAGCCAATCTCCCTTTACAAAGGCACTCACGAGGAGCAACAAGGTGGATTGTGGCTGATGGAAATTGGTGACGAGCATCTTCACAATCTTGTACTCATATCCAGGAGCAATGATAATCTGCGTGCTGGAATGAAGCGCAGGCAGATGATGACGGTCGAGCCAGTTGAGCAAATGTTTCAAAGCCTCAAGGGGTTGAATCTCCTCCCCTGCCCTTTCCTCATAAGGTTCCCATTGGTCTATGTGTAGCTCACTTTCCGACAAATCGGGATTCTTGGCCAGTCGGCAGCCCATATAATAGAGGCTCTCAAGCGTACGCACACTTGTTGTACCTACAGCAATAGCTTTCGCATCATGGGCAATCAACTTCTCAATGGTTTCCCTTCTCACACAGATGTACTCTGTATGCATCTCATGACCTTCTATCTCTTCACTCTTTACGGGTTTAAAAGTGCCAGCACCTACATGGAGTGTCACTTCCTCACGTTCAATACCCTTCCGATCGATTGCCTGAAGCACCTCTTTGGTGAAATGAAGTCCAGCCGTCGGGGCAGCTACGGAGCCTTTAATCTTGGAATAGACGGTCTGATAAGTGGTTTTGTCGCTCTCTTGCGTTTCCCTGTTCAGATAGGGAGGAATAGGCAGTTCCCCAACTTCCTCCAGAATCTCGGCAAAAGTGATATTCGGATTGTTCCATTCCAAATCCACCCAGTGGCTGTTACCCACCATTTGCCGACGGGTTGCGGTCAACGTAAGCTGTTCGCCCTTGATGGTAAAGTCACGCTTCAAAGTACCTTCCTTCCATTTCTTCAAGTTTCCAATCATACAAAGCCACGAGCAATGGCTGGTCAGCTGGAACATCAATTCATAATCTGTGGGATCGGCAGGTTCAAGCAGGAACACCTCGATGAGGGCTCCCGTCTCCTTGCGGAAGTGCATTCGGGCCTGAATCACCTTCGTGTTATTGAATACCATCAAAGCTCCTTCGGGAAGATAGTCAGGCAGATGATAGAATAAATCGTCGGAGACTACTCCGTGCTTATAGACAAGCAGTTTGCTGTGATCGCGCTGGGCTATGGGAAACTTCGCAATTCGCTCATCGGGAAGATTGTAGTTGTAATCAGAGATTCGGATATGCTTAGGGTCAATCATACTGACAAAACAGATTTGAATATTGCATAAATAAATGTAAGAACCAAAGTGGCAATCACCATATCGATGTCGCCAATGGAATAGCCAGTCTTCGTGTAGGCTTCGGAAACATAACGGAAATGGGGTGTCACCTTATAGTAAAGGCGCAGGTGTAACCAATAGGCCACGCTGCCCACGATAGCACCAAAGAGCAATCCGCAAAGAATATCAGACGGATAATGCACACCCAGATAAAGACGTGTATAGCAATTGAACAGCGACCACAGGGCCATGGCTATTGTAAAGGCACGGTTACGAACCAGGAAAATCATATAGATGGCCACCGTGAAAGTATTGGCCGCATGGGCAGAGAAGAAACTGAAGTTGCTTTCCCGATAGCCTAAGGCCGTGTCAATCGTATATTTTACCAATAAATCCTGCGTGGGACGTGGCCGGGCCACCAATGGCTTGATAAGCAAATCATCGAGACCTGCCGAGAAGATTACTCCCAAGGCACAACAACCGACGATAATAAAAATCTGCGACATTGACTCGTTATTCTTCAGCACCATTATGAACAAGGCAATATAAAGCGGAATCCACGTCAATCCATTCGTCAGCGTGAGAATGAACTGATCGAAGATAGCCGACTGACTACCATTGAAGAAATGAAGCAAAGCAAGGTCAAGTTCGTAGAACATATTTTGAAACCAAGAAACTGAGAAACTATAAAACTAAATCTTCTCTATCTCAGACGTCTGAACCCAGCCTTCACGTCCATCAGCCAAACGAACGGCTTTCCAGTCACGCATCGTGTCATCGGTGATGTCCACACGAGTTCCCTCATGTATGACACTTACATCCGAACTGGTTTTCGACGGGGTTTTCTTAATGGTAAGCAATGGAGCAATCACAATAGCACCTTTCCGATTCTCGAACAGGTTCTTCTGCTGATAGGCAAATACATTACTCAGAAGGAACAGCACGATCAGAATCAAGCCACCGAAGAATCCTATTTTACGCACGAGAATCTGTCCTGAGAACAGGTAAGCTAAAAGCAGCAACAGGGCCAAGGAGATGAATACGATGGAGAAGTAAGCCCATCCGTCTGCACTCATCAGGCTCACCAATGAACGCCACCACGAAACGAAGAACATTTCAGATTCGGGCGTAATCTTATCAATCGTCTTTGACCGGGCCATCTGCAGATTAAAGCGTATATCTTCATCACCGGGAGACAGCATCAAAGCACGCTCGTAAGCCAAAACAGCCTGAACGATATTGTCTGTCCGATAATAGGCGTTGCCTAAATTATAATAGACATCTGCCGTCTTGTTTTTCCTCAACAGCTCTTCATAATCCTTTATGGCCTGCACATAATTACCTTTACTATATTCAGCATCGGCGTTTCCTTTGGTAATAGCCATGCCGGGTAATGGTAAAAAGGTAAGAAGGTAAAGAAGTAAAATACTTTTTACCAACCTCTTCAGTCCTGTTCCCATATCGTATATCTTACAATTTCTCATTTTCTCATTCTCTCATCTATCTCGGTGATGGCTGTCATAGCCGAAGTGAATGTCTTGTTCATATTACCCGAAGCATCTCCCGGGGCATAGCGCTCATATTCGCATTCATCGAGTGCAGTCATAAACTTGCCAATCGTCTCATCATCCACATTGCGCTCTTTCAACTTATCCTCAATGTTTTCCTTTGAAAGCTCGCTGACGGGAATATTGAGTTTGTCGCCCACATATCCCCATAAAGCACGAAGCACCTCATCATAGAACTCACCCTGACGATTCTGCTGCATCAGTTTGTTTGCCACTTTCAAGCGCTTTGTTGCCACCTTGTTTGCTTTCTTGGAACGCATTTTCACAATGTCGGCATTTTCAATAGCCCGTTTACGGAAAATGATGAGCAGAGCCACAAACAACAGGAGAATCAATGTAAGTATCACCCAATAGGCAGTACTCCCATAAAACATTCTACCACCTTTGTTGAAACGGCTTGATCCCATTTTAATACCATGGATGTCCTGATTCTTCTGCTCTGCAAAGACAGCTGCCGAAGCATTGCCGTCGCCCTTCTCCACATTCACTTCAAAGGCCTGAGTCTTAATGGTCTTATAGGCATTGGCAGACGTGTCATAATAGGTAAACTCTACAGGAGGAATCTGATACTTACCCTGATTGCGCGGAACCACCAGGAAATCATAGATCATATTGCCTTCCACACCATTAGCTGTCAGCTTGGTCTTATCCGTGATTTTCGGGTCATACTTATCGAAATCTTTCGGGAAGTTGGCTATTGGCTGCTTGATAAGCTTCAGATTTCCAATACCACCCACAACCACCCGAAGGGTAACGGGATCATTGGCCTTTATCTTAGTCTTATTGAGTTGGGCAGAAATGTTGAATTTTCCAACACCTCCCGAGAAATTAGCAGGACGTTCAGGTAAGGGATCTACCTGAATGGTCAGTCCGGGAGCCTTGATGCTGCGCTTTACTTCCACATAGCCACTGCCACCATTGAAGAA
>CACZVX010000029.1 GCA_902784755.1 uncultured Prevotellaceae bacterium | reverse complement strand
TTTCTCATTTTTTTATTTTCTTATTTTTTCCTACCTTTGCATTATGCTTACCAAGACACAGGCCATTGTGCTCCGTACCATTAAATACGGTGAAAACAAGTTGATAGTGGACTTCCTCACAGAGGTGGAAGGACGTCTGTCGTGTGTGGTGAATATTCCCAAGACACAAAAGGGAAAGCTGAAGAAACAGTTTTTCCAGCCATTAAGCATTTTGGAAGTGGAACTGGATATTCGCCCTCGCCAGCAGTTACATCATATCCGTGACGCCCGTATAAGCATTCCTTATGCCACGATTCCCTTTAATCCCAGTAAACTAAGCATTTCGCTTTTCCTTGCTGAATTTATATATTATGGTACGCGTGACGAACAGTCAAATCCTGCGCTTTTTCAGTTTGTAACCACTAGTCTTCAGTGGCTCGACGGCTGTGAAGGCCAGTTTGCCAATTTCCATCTAGTCTTTATGATGAGGCTGAGCCGTTTCATAGGTTTTTTCCCTAATGTGGAAGATTATCAAGAAGGAGACTTCTTTGACCTACGTGCCGCCACTTTTACTTCGCAGGAGCCTTTGCACACGGATTACCTGTCTGCTCCCGACGCTGTAAGAATTAACACACTACTGCGCATGAAATATGCCTCTATGCACCTTTTCCGCATGACTCATGAAGATCGCAACCGCATTGTGGATGTAATCATCCAATATTATCGTCTCCACGTGCCTTCCTTTCCTGAACTCCGTTCACTTGAGGTGATGAAGGAACTATGGAAATGATACCTCAAGACAAAAACCTAAAGTCTATAAAACCCGAAATCCCGAGCTGCTGTCACAGCGCTCGGGATTCCTATCATTTATGATGAATAATTGTTATGATATTAGTTTCTATGAGAATTTAATTGTGCCCTGGATAGCCTCTCGAGGCCCTTCATCATTGGACTTGATCTCTCCGGCAGCCTGATTGCGGATTTCATCAAGTACCGCACGTGTACGCTTGTAGGTAGGCGTCTGTTCCACAGCGGAGATGACATCGTCGTTGTCGAGGTCTTCCTGACGGAAGATGAAGATGTGGGGGCGACGCTTATACTGACTAGTACTTCCGTCCTTGCCATAATAGCGGTTACGACGGTCCTGACGTTCGGCGGCCTTCTCTTCCTCGGCAGCGATACGGTCGGCCTCTTCCTGCGTACGCTTAGTGAAATGGCCACTCATACCGTCCACGTCTTCGATGCCAAATCCTGTGGCCAGAATGGTTACTTTCACTTTCTCGCCCAGTTCGGGATCGGTGGCAAGACCCCATTTGATTTCGAAGTCGCTGCCGAACTTGGCCATGAAGTCGTTCACGTCGTTCATTTCCTCCATCATCAGGCCCTGCTTTGACTGCTTGTCGCTGCAGAAAGAGATGGAGAGCAGAATCTTCTTGGAGTTGAATACGTCGTTATCGTTAAGCAACGGGGAGTTCAGCGCATCGTCAATGGCTTTCTTTACGCGGCCTTCGCCTTCACCGTAACCTGTAGACATAATGGCTACACCGCCATCCTTCAAAACGGTCTTTACGTCGTTGAAGTCGAGGTTGATCAGACCGTGAACGGTGATAATCTCAGCGATACTCTTGGCGGCGACGCTCAGGGTATCGTCAGCTTTACCGAAAGCATCGAGAACGGTCAGTTCGGGGTAGATTTCACGCAGCCGCTCGTTGTTGATAACCAGCAGGGCGTCAACATGTTTCGACATCTCCTCTACACCGTCGAGAGCCTGGTCAATTTTCTTCGGGCCTTCAAAACGGAAAGGAATCGTGACAATACCCACGGTGAGAATCCCCATCTCCTTGGAAACACGGGCAATCACGGGTGCAGCACCTGTTCCAGTACCACCGCCCATTCCGGCGGTGATGAAAGCCATCTTAGTGCCATCACTGAGCATATTCTTCACATCCTCGATGCTTTCTTCGGCAGCCTGACGGGCTTTCTCGGGTTTGTTACCGGCTCCTAATCCTTCCTTACCCAACTGAAGATGCACGGGTACAGGAGAGTCGTTAAGCGCCTGATTGTCAGTGTTGCAGAGTACGAAGGAAACATCATGAATACCTTCGCGGTACATGTGGTTGACAGCATTACCGCCACCGCCACCTACACCAATCACTTTGATGATGCTATTTTCTTTCTCGGGTTCACCGAAATCCAATATATCGAAATCTGGTTTCATATTTATCAAATCTATAATTTATTTGTCACTTCGCTTTGAAAAAGCGCTAAAGCGGTTACTTAACTCTTGATTCTTAATTTTGAATTAAAAAAACTACTCATCCTCAGCTATGATACTTCTGAAGAAGTT
Source organism: uncultured Prevotellaceae bacterium (assembly GCA_902784755.1). GTDB lineage: Bacteria > Bacteroidota > Bacteroidia > Bacteroidales > Bacteroidaceae > Prevotella. Next base: position 43,694 of record CACZVX010000029.1, on the reverse strand, counting down.
TCCGATTTTCTTGCCTAGATTTTTAATGCCGTTCTCTTTCTCATCTTCTTCCTCAATAGCCTTGGCGGCAGCTTCTTCCGCAGCGGCTTTGGCAGCGGCTTCCTCTTCTGCACGGCGTTTCTCTTCCTCAGCCTTTTGTTTCTCAGCTTCGGTGAGGACGACACCACTCTGTATTTCGTTCACCTTGCGAGGCTCGCGATGGATATCAGCAGTGGTTGTGGTGGTAGCGGGTTTGCTCTCTGCAAAGAGATCAGCATTGGGATCAATCTCATCACCGGCGCAATTCATATTTCCCTTAGCCAGGATACCAAGTACGGTGTTCATGGTTCCATCCTTAGCAGTGATAAGCGGGTCTTTGGCGGTGATAGCCTGTGTGACGAATTTCGCGACACGAATCTTCTCAATATGCGTATGGTTGCGGAATGCCGTCTCGATATTTCTCATGTTGGAACCACCTCCAGTTAGAATAATACCACCTAACAGGCGGTCAGCATACTCGCTAGGAACCTGGTACCAAACATTCTCTACGATCTCCTGCATGCGACCTTCCACGATTTCCACGAACTTTCGACTTTCAACGGAACGGTCGCTGTCGATGCTAAGTTTAAGTGAAGAATCAATGTCGCTGTTGTCCGTAAAAGCAGAAGCATACTTGAGCTTCATATCTTCAGCATGGTTTTCCTCCATTTGCAGCGAGGCGATATCTTTGGTGATATTGTTACCGCCAAGTGGAATGACAGCTAAGTGGCGCAAAACATTCTTGAAATAAACAGAAACAGTAGTCGTATCAGCACCCAGATCAACAAGCACACAGCCTGAGCGCTTTTCGGCGTCAGTGAGTATAGAGTCGGCCAATGCCAAAGGTGCTAAATACATATCGGCGATAGCCACACCAGCTTGGTCGAAGCATTTGTTAAGATTGCGGTAAAACAGTCTGCGCCAGAGGATATTAAGGAAGTTACCTTCCAAGCGTGTGCACTGAATACCCACTGGGTCCATCTGGTATTGGTTGTCTACTTTGTATTCCTGAGTGGCAGCATCAATGATTTCCTGATCCTGGTAGCTCATGTTGCGATTACCATCCATCAGTTCATTGACCATCTCTTGTGTGACGACAGTGTCTTCAGGCAGATTCTTCACGATGTTGTTCTTCACACTGCGAACAGACTGTCCGCCTACGCCAACATATACATGACGTATCTCAGTTTTCAGGTTAGTGGTAAGTTTCTTTACAATGTTTGCGATACACTGCGCAGTTTTGTCGATGTTATAAACGACACCTTTGCGGATGAAGGTATTCGATTCCTCCGTGACTACTGCGAGCACGGAGATACTGCCGTCGAGATTCTTCTTTCCTGCAATACCAGTCATTTTCGATGACCCCAGTTCAATAGCTACGATAAATTCCTTTGCTGCCATACTGTTTCGGTTTTACTATTCTAAATCTGATTCTGTTTTCTCTTCTTGCAAATAATCTGGTTGTCGAATTCCAGATTGATGTAGGCATATTTGTTCCAGCCTGCCTGACTAAGGCCATAACGATAGAATTTCTCCAAACGGGTGAGTTTACCGTTGATGAAATCACTTACCAGCTTTTGACGCTCATTGAGCATCTTTGTCTGTGGGAGATGACCTACATAAACCACATGGTCACCTACACGTGGGATAATCTCAATGCCTAAATCGGGCAACACATTAATCTGTTCAATCTGATTCTTCCAAAATTCATTTCCCATTAAAGCGATTGTAAGATGGGAAATATAACTCTTGGCAAACCATTTTGACACATGACCTGTGCAGATGATGAGGTCACTGGTATATTTGGAGTTAGGCATGATGCCTCCCTGATCGTCGACATAATAGTCTTCGCCCTTGATGTTTTTGATGCGCACGATGGGCAGGCGCTGCGTCACATTGATGACTACGTGGCCGTCCTTTGTTTTATAGCACTGTGATGTGTTTACGAAAGAACTCTTTTTCAGGGCATCCTCAATGCTCCGGGGATTGACATCAGCCATAAGCTGCTTGTAAGGATAGAGCTTTTTCTGTTCCAAAATGTTTTTGATTTCCTTGGCACTGAGGAATCCGTTGGTGGTCTCGTCGTCAATCTGTATGCTCACGTTGGTGCATGCCTTCATCGTCTCGTCCGGATTGTTGAACGAAGTCATGGCAAATCCCAGATATACTGCAAGTACTATATCCAGTAGCACGATGATGGTTTTCTTGACGCTGACCTTCATTTTTATTACAGTCTACGAATTGTATTTCGTTTTCAATATTTTTGTTATCTCGGGTACCAGATTGTCCAGATCTCCAGCTCCAAGGACAATAAGAACCTCGAAGTCGTGCTCTTTCACGAACTCCAGCACGTCTTTCTTTTCAATAATCTGTTTCTCGACACCCTGCTTCAGATTATCGTAAATAAGTTTGGATGTGACCCCTTCAATCGGTTCTTCACGGGCTGGATAGATTTCGGTGAGAATCACTTCATCCAACTGGCTCAGGGCATCCGCAAAATCTTTGTAGAAGTCGCGGGTACGAGTATAGAGATGTGGCTGGAAGATAGCAGTGATTTTCTTGTTCTGATAGAGTTCCCGCATGCTTTTGGCACTCTGGTAGATTTCCTTCGGATGATGTGCGTAGTCGCTGAGGAAAGTGATACGGTCGTTCTTCAGTTTGAAATCGAAACGACGATCCACACCTCCGTAGGTCTTCATGCCGTAACGCAGTTCCTCGGCATTGCATCCGTTCAACTGAGCCATAGCCATGGCTGCCACACCATTTTCGATATTGATGGGTACAGGCTGTCCGAGCTGGACGTTCCTGACAGTTTCGATGGGTGAGATAAAATCGAACTTTATCTCACCATTTTGGATGATGATGTTCTCGGCATGGAAATCACCATCATGAAGGCTGTAATCATAGACCTTGACCCCTTTCTGCACCTCAGCTTTCATTTCCAATCCTTTGTGGATAATCAGTGCGCCACCCGGTTGAATGAGGGTAGTGTAATGACGGAAACTTTCCAAATATGCTTCTTTCGTTCCGTAAATGTCGAGATGGTCGGGATCTGTGCTTGTAATGACACTCATCCATGGACGCAGCCAGTGGAAAGAACGGTCGAATTCGTCGGCTTCTATTACTACATAGTCACTTTTTTCTGAAAGAATATAGTTGGTACCATAGTTCTTGGAGATGCCTCCAAGGAAAGCATTGCAGTCAACACTACTCTGATGCATGATATGAGCACACATCGTACTGGTGGTTGTCTTACCATGAGTGCCGGCAACACAGAGTCCTTTATGTGTTCGTGTTAGCATTCCCAGCACTTGTGCACGCTTTTCCACGTCAAATCCGTTTTCCTGGAAAAACACCAGCTCAGCATGTTCCTTCGGAATGGCTGGGGTGTAGATTACCAGTGTGTTCTTGGCATTTTGGCATGCTCTTGGAATGCGGTTCACATCTTCTTCGTAATGGATGAGTGCTCCCTCTTTCTCCAACTGCAGTGTGAGGGCAGACGGAGTCTTGTCGTAACCGCCTACAATCATGCCTTTCTTCAGGAAATAGCGTGCTATGGCGCTCATGCCAATGCCGCCTGCTCCTACGAAATATACTGCCTTTATATCTTTCAGTTCCATTATCTTTTTGCTAACTTGATCACCTCATCAGCAATGATATCTGCCGAGTTAGGTAATGCTAATTTCTTGATGTTCTCGCTCAACGAGCGAAGTAGCTGTTCATTCTGTACAGTTTCCAGTGCTAGTGAGATGACCTTTTCGGGAGCCTCCACATCTTTTACATAAAGGGCTGCCTGTTTGTTGACAAGTGCCATGGCATTCTTTGTCTGATGGTCTTCTGCCACATTGGGTGACGGAACGAGGATGACAGGTGTTCCTAAAAGACAGAACTCAGAGATACTACTGGCGCCAGCACGGCTGATAACGAGATCAGCGGCCTTATAGGCAGCACCCATATCACTGATGAAATCGAGAACCTTCAGCATCGGTAGTTCACGGCCTTTCAGCTGTTCCATAATACTGGCATTGTAGTATTTACCTGTTTGCCAGATAACTTGCACACCGCTCTTTTCTATCTCATCGAGGTGTTGCATCACACTCTTGTTTACCGTTCCTGCACCCAAAGAACCGCCTACTATGAGAATGGTTTTCTTTTGAGGGTCAAGGCCGAAGATCTTGACGGCTTCTTCCTTGGAGATATTGGTTTCTAACAAAGCCTGACGTACAGGATTACCCGTCATGATGATTTTGTCAGCAGGAAAAAAACGCTCCATACCTTCATATGCAACACAAATCTTATCCGCTTTCTTTGCTAATAGTTTGTTGGTCACACCGGCATACGAGTTCTGCTCCTGAATCAGGCAGGGAATACCCATAGCTGCAGCTTTATTGAGCGTAGGTCCGCTAGCATAGCCACCGACACCCACTGCCGCCATTGGACGGAAATCCCGGATGATTTTCTTAGCCATGCGCTGGCTTTTCCAAATCTTATAGAGAACTTTAAAGTTCTTCAGCAAATTTTTGCGGTCGAAACCTTGAATGGGAAGACCTTTAATCTCATAACCAGCAGCTGGCACACGCTGCATCTCCATCCTACCGAGCGCACCAACAAAGAGTATCTTGGCTTCGGGATGCTTGGCTTTGATGGCATTGGCAATGGAAACAGCCGGGAAGATGTGCCCCCCCGTGCCACCGCCGCTTATGATAATTCTTAAATCTTCGTCCATATATAGTATGGTTTTAAAATTTTAATGGGCAAAAGTACTATATTTTTTTCTCTTTAGAGAAAGAATAATGTTATTTTATGTTATGCTGTAGCCAAAGCTGGTTTTAAAACTTTTTTCTTGTCATCGTCATCTTTTTTCTTGGCTGTGTAGCTGACGCTGAGAATGATGCCGATATAGACGCAGTTCATAATCGTAGAGGTTCCTCCACGTGAAATGAGTGGCAAAGGCTGACCCGTAACAGGTACCAATCCCACGGCCACCATCATGTTAAAGAATGCTTGTGTCACCAGCAAGAGAGCTATGCCCATGATAAGCAGAGCTGGGAAGGCGTTGGCACAGCGATTGGCAATGGTTGCAGTACGGAAAAGGAGAATAATATAAAGCAGACAAACCCCGAAGGCTCCCCAAATGCCCATCTCCTCAATGATAATGGCATATATGAAATCAGAAAATGCCTGTGAGAGAAAATCGCGTTCAACGGAATTTCCAGGACCCTTACCTACCACGTTGGAAGAAGCAATAGCGATATTGGCATGTGCCACTTGTCCGTCCTTGTCAAGGTCGTAATCAGCAGGTGCTATCTCTTTGTTACTGAGAAATTTATCGATACGTGCCTTCCAGGTGTCAGCACGGTGGAAGATTTTGGAAAGCTTGTCTTTCTTTTCCGGATTCTCTACCTGTTCCGTCATACTCATCTTTTCAGATTGTTCCGTTATGTTCGGTTCGTCTTTACCCATAAGCATGATGATACTGATACCGATGGCAGCCATCAGGACCACAACTCCAATAGTACGGTTGAGCTGACTTTTTGGCACCCGACCAATGAACATCATTATAAAGATGGTGGCACAGAGTAGGGCTGCTGTAGAAAGATTCTCCATGGCGATAAGCAGAACGAAAGGCAGGCTCAACCAACAGATGTATTTGAAAGCGCGTCGGTCAGCTCCGTTCTCAGTCTGCATTGCACTCAAGATTTGCGCTTCAGCCAGAATAAGAGCACCTTTGGCCAATTCCGAGGGTTGGAACTGGATGCCAAATAGTCCTATCCATCGCTGGGCACCGTTGGTGCTTTGTCCTACAGCTAATACGGCTATCAGCATAAATAGCGACAAGAACAGGGCAAATGGGGTCACAATTTTAAAGTATTTGCATTTGATGTTCATCGTTGCTACCATAAAGACCACACCGATGAGTAATAGTCCTGTATGGCGAAGAACGGGGCCGAAATAGCTTCCGCTTTTAAACGTCAGTGTACTCGAAGCGCTGAACACCTCGATGATGCTGATGATACAGAGGAAGAAGAACACCATCCAAATGATACCATCGCCCTTAATCTTGAGTTTTAATAGTCTGTCTATCACGTAATTGAAGTTACAAGTTTTATAAAGCCTTCGCGAGTGATTTAAACTGTTCACCGCGGTCCTCCATATTTTTGAAGAGGTCGAAACTGGCACAACAGGGGGAGAGTAGTACCGTCATACCAGGTTCTGCCATTTCATAGCAAGCTTCCATACACTCCTTCATGGAGTGTGTATCTCGAACGGGTATTCCCAGAGGGTCAAAGAAGTTGTGCAGCTTCGTGTTGTCTGCTCCTAGATATACCAACCCTGCACATTTTTCCAATACGAGGTCTTTGATTGCATTGTAATCATTACCTTTGTCTTTGCCGCCGATAATCAGGATTGTCTTGGTCTTCATGCTTTCGAGTGCATACCAGCAGGCATCTACATTCGTGGCCTTAGAATCGTTGACGTATCGGACGCCGCGAACGGTCGTCACATATTCCAGACGGTGCTCCACACCCGGGAAATCACTCAAACTTTTCCGGATGACTTCTTTTTTGATGCCAGCTACGTTTGAGGCTATACCAGCTGCCAGAGAATTATAAATGTTATGCTTTCCGGTCAGTGAGAGTTCCTCTTGCTCCATGTTGAACGGGGTAGGTTTCTCAATCTTATATTGTCCTTCTTCGATATAAGCGATAGAACCTTTTTCCTTAAGTTCAGAGAACGGCAGCTGAATGGCCTTAATGTCGTATTTCTTAAGTTCCCTTTTAATGATGGGGTCGTCGTTCCAATAAATGAAGGCATCTTCAGGTTGTTGGTTCTGAATGATGCGCATCTTGGAATCCACATAATTCTGCATGCAGTTCTGATAACGGTCCAAATGGTCGGGTGTAATATTCATGAGAATAGCGACATTGGCACGGAAGTCATACATGTTGTCTAACTGGAAGCTGGATAACTCGATGACATAGTATTTATGCGGAGTCTCAGCCACTTGGAGAGCCAAAGAATTACCGATGTTTCCTGCCAGTCCGACATCATAGCCCGCTTGCTTGAAAATATGGTAAATGAGGCTCGTCGTCGTTGTCTTACCATTAGAACCCGTGATACAAATCATCGTTGAATGTGTATAACGTCCGGCGAACTCAATCTCGCTTATAATATGGATTCCTTTGGCTATGATTTTCTGAATCATTGGTGCCTCATCGGGAATGCCAGGACTCTTGATAACCTCATCGGCATTCAGTATCTTTTCTTCCGTGTGATGACCTTCTTCCCATTCAATTTGGTGGTCATCCAGTAGTTTTTTGTAACGGTCTTTGATGGCACCCATATCGGATACGAAGACGTCAAAGCCTTCCTTTTTTGCCAATACGGCTGCACCTGCACCGCTCTCTGCGGCTCCTAAAACAACAATTCTTTTCATCTATTTTTTATCTTATCTTCAACGTTATAATAGTCAATGCGGCTAAAATGATGGTGACAATCCAAAAACGTACAGTAATTTTTGACTCATGAAACTGGCGTTGAGGCCAATTCTTGAATACGTACCGGCTGGTTTCATCGAGTTGTGAATCCAGTTTGCGGAAATTGTCATGGATCGGTGTGGCCCGGAAAATGCGTACACGCTGCCCCTTCCTTTTGTAATATTTGAAGCAGAACGTCTGGATCATCACACTCAAACTCTCCACAAGGAAAATTCCACAGAGTATCGGAACGAGCAGTTCCTTATGGATAATGACAGCGCAGACACCAATGATTCCTCCGATAGTGAGAGAACCGGTATCACCCATAAAGACTTGAGCGGGATAGGCATTATACCATAGGAATCCAATCATGGCACCAATGAATGCACAAAGGAACACCACCAATTCCTGCGAACCAGGAATATACATAATATTAAGATAAGCAGCATATTCCAAATGTGAACTCACATAAGACAATATGCCTAAGGCCACTCCAATGATGGCAGAGTTGCCGGCAGCCATACCGTCCATGCCATCGTTAAGGTTGGCGCCGTTAGAAACGGCTGTCACCACAATGATGGTCATGATAACAAAGAGTACCCAACCTGCAGCTGTTTTATATTTGCCGAGGAAAGGAAAAGCCTGTCCATAGTCCAAATTGTGGTTTTTCACAAATGGGATAGTCGTTTTCAGGGATTTCACGGGTTCTGACTTATGCACAACTACCGTTTGCTGATTTTGTCGTTGCATCTCCACATTTTCGCGGACTTTTGCATCGGGGCTAGCCCATAGCACTAATCCCACAATCAGACCGATACTTACTTGTCCTACAATCTTATACTTGCCTTTTAATCCTTCCTTGTTTTTTCTAAAGATTTTGATATAGTCATCTAAGAATCCAAGGAAACCTAGCCAAACAGTTGTTATGATCATCAGGATAAGATAGATGTTTCTCATACGGCCCAGTAACAAAGCGGGTATCAGTATGGAAACGATGATAATGATACCTCCCATGGTAGGCACACCTTTCTTGGCTGTCCCAAATGGATCAATGGAGGCATCACGCGCTGTCTCGGAAATCTTCTTTCGTTTCATGTACTTGATGAAGCGTTCTCCGAACCAGGCAGAAATAATCAGGGCTAGGATAAGTGCCAACAAGGCACGGAAAGATATATACCCCCAGACATGGGAGCCAGGGATGCCGAATTGCTCTAAAAATCTAAAAAGATAGTACAGCATAATCTTATTATTTCAAGTTCCAGATTTCAATTCTTAGGTTATCTCTTTCTACTTAGCAGGCAAAGATTTCCTTCACGACTTCTTTGTCGTCGAAGTGATGCTTCACACCCTTTATCTCTTGATAATCTTCGTGCCCCTTTCCGGCAATCAGGATGACATCCCCTTTTTCTGCCATCATGCAGGCCGTGCGAATGGCTTCTTTGCGGTCCACGATGCTCACCACTTTCTTCATCTGCTGTTTGTCGAGACCGGCTAACATGTCATTGATAATGTCCTGTGGTTCCTCGAAACGTGGGTTATCGCTCGTTATGATGACTTTGTCGCTCTGTTTGACTGCTTCTTGCGCCATCAGCGGGCGCTTGCCTTTATCACGATTTCCGCCTGCACCACAGACGGTAATCACTCTACCTTTGCCATTGAGAACCTCGTGGATGGCTTTAAGGACATTCTCCAAAGCATCAGGTGTGTGGGCGTAATCCACAATGGCTGTATAGCCTTCAGGTGAATGAATGGGCTCCAACCGGCCGCTAACGCTTTTCAAAGTACTTAAAACCACCAAAACGTCCTCCGGTTTCTGCCCGAGCATGATAGCCGTTCCATAAACAGCCAGCAGATTGCTAACATTGAATTTACCAATAAACTGTACACCTACCTCGCGACCATCAATCTCCAAGTACATTCCTTCGAAATGGCATTCAAGGATACGAGCACGGAAATCGGCCATCGAACGGGTGCTATAGGTCTTGATTTGAGCCTTGCAGTTCTGAACCATTACCATGCCGTTCTTGTCGTCTGCATTTGTAATTGCAAAGGCTGACTTAGGCAGTCCGTCAAAGAATGCTTTCTTGGCATTACGGTAATTCTCTACAGTTTTATGGTAATCCATGTGGTCACGGGTCAGGTTTGTGAAGATACCTCCAGCGAATTTTAGACCTCCAATACGTTTTTGATGGATAGCATGACTCGAGCATTCCATAAAGGCATACTGGCAGCCCGCTTCTACCATTTTCCCTAACAAAGCATTCAGCTCAATGGGGTCTGGTGTCGTATGGGTCGTAGGGATAGCTTCACCTTCGATATAGTTGCAGACAGTGCTTAGCAGGCCGCATTTATATCCCAACTTACGGAACATATTATATAATAAGGTGGCAATGGTAGTTTTACCATTCGTACCGGTTACTCCTACCAGTTTCAGCTTCTCTGTCGGATTCCCAAAGAACAAAGTGGCAACTTTACCCACGGCATCTTCCGTAGACTCGACTTGTACATAAGTCACGCCATCTTTTCGCACATCAGGAAGATTTTCGCATAGAATGGCAGTAGCACCTAAATCCAGAGCCTTCGGTATAAACTGATGGCCATCTACCTGTGTACCTTTCATGGCCACAAATAAATGCCCCGGCTCAATTTTGCGGCTATCAATATTGATGCCGCTGATGTCGGTGTTCACATCTCCCCAAATCTGTATGGGTTTGATGTTCTTCAGCAACTCGTTCAGTCTCATATATCTAGTTTTAAGTTACATATTTCACCTTTCTTGATTTCATGGCCAGCGGGCAGACTTTGTGTCACGACCTTTCCTCGACCAGATATCCGTACGCTCACTCCGCGGCTTTCCAGCATATATACAGCATCCCGTGCACCCATACCCAAGACGTTAGGAATGAGATTCTTGGCGTATGTGGGAGATTGGGCTAATTGAACCGTATTATTCTTGAAAGAGGCTTCTCCCCAGATAGGATTACCATTCGTGTAGCTACCACTCCATGTGCTGTTGGTCTTGATACCTAAATGGCTGAGTACATAGTCTGCAGCTAATAGATTTCCATTTTTGACATCCGGAAGCATGACTGACAAAGAGTCGCGGGCATCAGCCACACTCAACTTTACGTCTTGTGCCATGATACCTTCAGCAATATGATGGAACACGACACCGCTCATACCGCCACCAGAGGCTGGCAGACCGCTTTTCTGTATGCAGACGATGCAGGAATAGCGAGGACTGTCGGCAGGGAAGAAACCAGCGAAACTGAGTAGGTAGGCAGCCGTGTTGCCAAAGCGGTTCCAGATCTGGGCAGTACCAGTTTTTCCAGCCACTTTGAAACTTTTAGAACCTGCTTTTCTTCCCAATCCCTGACTGACAACATGGGTAAGGATAGTCTGCATGGTCTTGATGGTCTCTGGATTCTTGCATATCTTTTCACGTTGTACAACGGGTGGAAACTCCATAATAACCTGCCCGTCTTTTACCACCTGCTTAACGAAACGCGGTCGCATCATTTTGCCATTGTTAGCAATAGCATTATAGAAGGTGAGCGTAGAGATAGGCGGTACCTGCGTCTCATAGCCGATACTCATCCAAGGAAGTGCCGTCTTACTCCAGTTGAGCCATTGACCGCGCTCGTTTTTCTTGGGCATACGAATCTTTGCTGGCGTAGAACCTACCAGTGGAATATGCAGATCATCATGGATTCCAGTTCGATAAAGACCTTCTACGTATTTCTCTGGGTACTTGTTGTAATGTTCATCAATGATGCGGCTTACGCCGATATTGGAACTTACTTCCAGTGTACGAGGCAGCGATATTCTGCCGTAGCCACCGCGTCGCCAGTTATGGTCACGCATTTTTGCTCCATGCATATCCATCACACCTCCGTAGGTGTCCACCCAGAGGTTTGTGTCACATTGGTGATCATCCAAATATACAAGAATGGATGCAGTCTTGAATACTGAACCCGGCTCCAACAAATCGCTCACGGCATTATTTTTCACTTCACGATAAACACCGTCTTCGCATTTGGTCATGTTCACAATGGCTTTGATGTCGCCAGTCTTTACTTCCATCACAATCGCCACACCCACATTGCCATTGATGAGTTTCAGCTCGTCAATAACGGAACGCTCGGCCAAGTCTTGCATGTTTACGTCAATCGTGGTTACGATGTCGGCACCATCAATAGGCGGACGCTCAGTGATGCTCAGATATTTGTTCATGACCTTCTTTCGTTGAACAATACCCGTTTTTCCGCGGAGAATAGTGTCGAAAGAGAGTTCCAGGCCACAACGTGCCGTGTCTTTGGCACCAAACATATCACCTACAGTACGCTGTGCCAATGAACCAAAAGGCCGCTGGCGGGAATTGAATTCTTCCCAATGGAAGCCGCTCTTGTATTTAGGCAGATTGAAGTAAGGCAGATGCTTCACTTCTGTGTAAGTGTCATAGCTGACGCGGTGTTTCCAAACCGGCCAGTGGCGGCTGCCCTTGGTATCAGGCCTGCCATCATGCCCTTTTACAATTTTCTCGCGTCCTTCTTCTAAATGCTTTTTAAATTCAGCAGCACTCTTTTCCGGGAATATTTCGTGAAGTCCGGCACATAAACTGTCAACTTTGTCGTTCCATAGCGAGTCTGTAGTTTCGTCACCGGCCTGGAAATCCATGTATAATTTGAACTCCGGAAGTGAAGATGCCATCAGTCGACCGTCACAGGAGAGGATGTTGCCGCGCACGGGTTTTACGTCCACTGAGTCACGTTTCAGTCGGTCGGCAACCTGCATCCAGTAGTCGCGTTTAACTGTGGCGATATATAAGGCTTTGCCCACGATGAGCAGCCCCAATATGACCATCACATATCCAATGATCTTGTAACGGGGTATGATTTTTTTCCTGTCAAATTTACTGCTCATGTTCTTTATTCGGGTACATTAATTATATATGGAGGCTGTGCCGGCATCTTCAGCAACGAGTCTTTATTGGTTTTTAGCATGTTCAGGACATTACTCTCACGACAACGCTCTGTCAGCTCACTTGCCGATGAAAGGGATTTGTATTTGGCATCTTGCAATTCAATATTCAATTTGTCAATCTCCAACATCTTTTTCTGGCAACTATAACGGTTGGATATATAGATGATGATAAAGAAAACGCATAGTAAGATGACACCAATCTGCCGGCGCAACATTTGAGTCGTCAGAAAGTCTCCACCCAGGATTCTGCGAAGTGTAAACGTTGCCGACTGGGCAGCCTCGTCTTCTCGAGCCTGTTCTTTGAAGGCTTCTTCAAGAGACGGTTGCTCTTCTTCATGCTTCGGCCTTACGTCTTCGGGTTGTTCTTCTATGATGTTTTCTTCTGTCATTTCTTTTCTGCAATTCTGAGTTTTGCACTACGGCTACGCGGATTCTGCTGCTGTTCTTCTTCTGAAGGGGTAATCACTTTACCGCTAATAAGTTGGAAAGGCGACTTGATACGTCCGAAGAAATCTTGTTCTACTTTCCCTTCTGCGTTTCCTGCTTTCATCACGTTCTTCACGATGCGGTCTTCAAGTGAATGGTAGGTTATCACTGAGAGGCGGCCGCCATCGCTTAAAAGATCCGTAGCACCCTTAAGCATTTCTTTTAATGCGTCCATTTCATGGTTCACCTCGATGCGTAAGGCCTGAAAGATCTTGGCCAAGTCCTTTTTCTCCCGTTCTTTGGGGAGCATTGCACTGATGGCGTCGAGTAAGTCCTGAGTTGTACAGATTGTTTTCTCAGTTCTTTTCTTGATAATGGCCGCGGCCAGACGGCGGGCATTTTTCATCTCTCCATAAAGGTAAAAGATATCTGCCAATTTCTCTTCCTCTGCTTTATTGAGAAGGTCGGCAGCAGTTTGTCCGGCCCTTTTGTTCATTCTCATATCCAGTGGTGTGTCAAATCGAAAGGAAAAGCCGCGAGTCTCATCGTCAAAATGATGGCTTGAAACACCCAAATCAGCCAATAGTCCATTCACTTGGTTCACACCATAGTACTTCATCCAGTTTTTCAGATAGCGGAAGTTGCTTCTCACGAAAGTGAATCTCTTGTCATCAATGATATTCTTTTCTGCATCAGCATCCTGATCAAAACTATAGAGATGACCGTTTTTTCCTAGTCGTGAAAGTATTTCTCTACTGTGACCTCCACCGCCAAATGTCACGTCAACATAAATACCGTTGGGCTGGATGTCCAACCCATCAACGCTCTCATTGAGCAAAACCGGAACATGATAGACGTCACTCATCTCTTATCCCTAATTTTACAATTCTTCGGATCCCATCACTTCTTCCAAAGCCTGTCCGAAAGAGTCCACATCCATAAATGGTTGTTCTGTCTTCTCTGCAGCCCAGATTTCGATGGTGTCGTCCATTCCCAGGAATTTTACGTCGCGACTGATACCTGCAAGCTGAAGGTAGCGCTTGTTAATGAGAAAACGCCCATTCCCGTCCAGTTCAATACGTTCAGCATCGCTTACAAACTGGCGCATAATTGCCTGATGCTGACGATTGTAGCGATTTAGCCGGCCACGCAGCAAATCCATCTGCTCATTCCACACGCTTTCTGGATAAAGTTTCAGGCAGTCCTGAAAAACATCTTTGCGCATAATGAGTGCTTCCTGGCCCGATGCCTGGAGTACTTTACGGAAAGTAGCAGGTAGAAAGACTCTACCCTTAGCATCAGTTTTGGCTTCTATATTTCCTAAAAAACGCATACGTACATTATTAATTCGAATTCGTTGGCAAAGATAATCATTTTCCTCCACTTTCCACCACTTTCCTCCACAAAATTTTCAAATTAACTAATTTTTATTTCTTTAGTTCGGTTTGGAGTCCCCAAGTATGGCATTTCGAAAAGAATCGGGAGGACTCAAGAAGGCAAATGAATTGATGACAGAAAACGAACAGAGATACTTTTGGTGTAGACGTTTTGTTACAAAATTCCAACTTTTCAGCACATTTTTCTTGAAAAGGTGCACGTTTATGAAAAAAAAGTGCTAATTTTGCATATTGTTTTATGAATTCATGAAAGAGATAACAGAAAAGACAGTTGATGTAGAACAAATTCTTCGAGGAAAAATGGGCGCAAAATATAAGTATGTGCCTGGATTTCTAGTGAAATGGCTGAAACGCATCGTCCATGAGGATCAGGTGAATCAGTTCTTATGGGAAAGTCGTCACCTTTCAGGAACCGAATGGCTTGAGGAATGTGTTCGTTATCTGGATATGACACTCGACATAGAAGGTGTGGAGAATCTTCCGGCAAAGGATGATGGAAAATTATACACTTTCGTTAGCAATCATCCTTTGGGTGGTGCTGACGGTGTTGCTCTCGGTAGTATTATAGGCCGCCATTATGATAGCCGGTTCCGTTATCTGGTTAATGATATTCTGATGAATCTGCCAGGTCTTGCACCCCTTTGCATTCCCATCAATAAGACAGGTAAACAGAGTCGCAATTTCCCTGCTATGGTCGAAGCCGGATTTCAAAGTGACAATCATATGCTTATGTATCCTGCTGGACTTTGTTCCCGCAGAATCAATGGTGAGATTCATGATCTTCCTTGGACAAAAACGTTTATAACCAAGAGTGTGCAGTATCAGCGTGATGTAGTTCCTATTCATTTCAGTGGACAAAATAGTAACTTCTTTTATCGGTTGGCTAATTTCAGCGATAAGCATCTCAAATTCAATCTCGCTATGTTGTTCTTGGTTGATGAAATGTACAAGAATGTTCATAAGTCTTTCAAAGTGACCTTTGGTAAACCTATACCATGGCAGACTTTTGACAAGTCAAAAACGCCGAAAGAATGGGCGAAGTATGTTGAAGATCTGGTTTATCAGCTTTAAAAAGATCGTGTCAATATCATAATCCTTAACGTTTAAACTCAACGACCATGTTAGAAAAACCAATTATCAAGCCTGTCGACAAGGAATTGCTCAAGAGTGAGCTGACGCCTGACAAGCAGCTTCGTATGACGAATAAGAGTCATAATGAAATTTTTATTGTGACAGCTCATAATGCTCCGCATGTAATGCAAGAGATTGGTCGTTTGCGTGAGGAGGCTTTTCGTGAAGCTGGTGGTGGAACTGGTATGGAAGTGGATATTGATGAATTCGACACTTGTGAGAATTGTTACAAGCAGCTTATCGTATGGAATCCTGAGACGGAAGAGATAATAGGTGGATATCGTTATCTTTTGGGAACAGATTGGGAGATTGCTGAAAATGGCCAGCCTAAACTGGCCACCAGCCATATGTTCCATTTCTCGGATAAATTCTTAAAAGAATACATGCCTTATACGGTAGAACTGGGCCGTTCTTTCGTTTCATTAGGCTATCAGAGTTCACGGATGGGTGCCAAGAGTCTTTTTGCTCTCGATAATCTATGGGATGGTTTAGGTGCTCTCACTGTTGTGATGCCTAATGTGAAATATTTCTTTGGAAAGATGACCATGTATCCTTCTTACATCCGAAAAGGACGTGATATGATTCTTTATTTTCTGAAGAAGCATTTCGATGATAAGGAAAACCTGATAGTACCGATGAAACCGTTGGAATTTGAAACCTCTCCCGAAGAATTAGCATCTATTCTCGTTGAAGACGATTTCAGAAAAGACTACCGGATTTTGAATTCTGAAATCCGTAAAATGGGTTATAATATTCCTCCGTTGGTAAATGCCTATATGAACTTGTCACCAACAATGAAACTCTTCGGAACGGCCATCAACTACGGATTTGGCGATGTGGAAGAGACGGGCATATTGATTGCTGTTGATGAAATTCTTGAAGAGAAGCGTATGCGCCATATTGACACCTTTGTTCAGCACAATCCAGATGCGTTGAACATTACAAGTGGTGCCAATAAGATCATTTACAAGTCAGAGGAATAAATATTCTTCTTTATCTTTTTTGTACTACACGATAGGTAAGGAAATGCCGTTGATTTTCTGGTAGATATCAAGGGCATAGACGTCTGTCATACCTGAGATATAGTCGATGACGGCAAGGATGCGTGTCTCAAGATCAGGAGAGTCGATGTCGTACTGACTGCTGACGCGGCGATTCAATTGTTGTGAATAGAAACGTTCCGGATGAACAGCAGCCTCAATAAAGGTTTCCATGAGTGTGGCCATAATCTTATAACCAGAAAGTTCCACGTCTAGCACAGGCTTGCTCTTGTAAATTTTTTTTGCTGACATTTCTGTGCATCTGCGATATGCGTCACGCTGTCTTTCTGCAATGTGGTCAATAAGGCTCCCTTGAAACGTTCCGTTCAGAATGGCCTGTTCGTTAGCCATAAAAGTATCCACACAGCAGTTTTCGAGCTTTCCGATAACGCATGCCCTCATATAGATAACCTTTTCATTATTATCGGTGATTCCTTCATCAAAAATCCGTTGTTGGATATTGTTTTGCTCGGTTTCTTCGAAAAAACCGAGTAGTAAATGTTGGGTTTCATCAAACGAGAGGATTTTCAGTTTGTGCGCGTCTTCAATGTCCATGATCTCATAACAGATATCGTCAGCTGCTTCTACGAGATAGACAAGTGGATGACGTGTGTAGTGATCTTCACCAAGCTTGATAATGCCTAATTCGCTGGCAATTCTTTCGTAAATATTTTTCTCTTCATGGAAAAAGCCGAATTTTCCTTTCCTGGTGGCGCATGAAGAAGATACAGGATATTTCACGATGCTGGCCAAAGTCGTGTAAGTCATCACAAATCCTCCATCACGACGACCCTTAAACCGGTGAGCCAGCAGGCGGAAAGCATTGGCATTGCCTTCAAAGTGGGTGATATCATCCCATACCCCCTTGGATACTTTTTCTTTTAGGTAGGCTCCTTTCCCTTCTGTGAAATAGGTTTGAATGGCTTTTTCTCCTGAGTGACCAAAGGGTGGGTTACCCATATCGTGTGCAAGACAGGCTGTACTGACAATGGTGCCGATTTGTGGAAACAGCGTGTCAATCAGTTCGGGATTATTCTGTAAGACACGATGTGCCACATCGTTTCCAAGAGACATTCCTACTGACGCTACTTCTAATGAGTGTGTCAGACGGTTATGGACGAAAATGCTTCCTGGAAGGGGAAATACCTGTGTCTTGTTTTGCATTCGTCGGAATGGGGCAGAAAAAATCAGGCGGTCGTAGTCGCGTTTGAATTCCGTGCGGTCATCATGTCGCTCAGAATGTCGGTTCTCCTGTCCTAAGCGCTTGTTGGATATAAGTTGTTTCCAGTTCATGAAACTATCTCTTTTCATTAATAATCTTATTCTGTTTCGAAGCCAAAATTGTTGTATTCTAACAGCCAGGCAGGCTTTCCCAGACGCCGCAGCCCCATGAACATCTCAATACCTTGGTACCAGGGCACAGCGCCGTCGTTGTCGTTGTGCATGATAAGCACCGGCGTTTGTACTTCTGGCAATTTGAATAGGGGTGAGTTTTCCATGTAAAGTTCAATTCCATGCCAGAGATCACGCCCTATCCGGCTTTGTGACTGTTCGTACTGGAACTGACGACTCATTCCTGACTCCCAACGGATGCCACCGTAAGCAGATGTCATATTGCTTACGGGCGCTCCTGCTCCGGCAGCTTTGAAAAGGTTGGTACGTGTAATGAGATATGCAACTTGGTAACCACCCCAGCTCTGTCCCTGAATGGCCATGTTTTCACGATCTATCCATGAATTCTGAGCCAATGCCTCAGCCCCACTGACAATGCAATTGTAGGCAGATTCTCCGGGTGTTCCTGGGCGGTACACAATGTCAGGGACAAAGACTACATATCCGCGTGACACAAAAAACGGAATGTTGATAATGGAACGGCTCGGGGCTACAGGATAGTAGGCATAGAGATTATCTGAACGTTTCTCGTAAAAGTATATCATCACGGGATATTTCTTTTCGGGGTCAAAGTTCTCAGGTTTATAGAGTAATCCGTCGAGGAGTGTACCATCGTAGGCATTCCAGTGGAAAAGTTCGGCTGTTCCCCATAGATAGTCTTGCTGTTGAGGATTGATATGACTCAGTTGCTGGCTGCCACGTAAGCCTTTAGTAAGATAGATGTCCATAGGATGTTGGAAGTTTCCGCGTCGGTAGGCATACACATCCGTTTCACGTGCTTTCATAAAAGATGTCTGGCTATATCCTTCCAGAGTAATGTCTTTCAGAGCTCCATTCAGTGTGGTTGTGCTGATGCCGCGTTCCTTTGTCTTGTTATCGAAGACAGAAAGTAAAAGCTTTTCTTCTTTAAGGATACCAGGATCGTCATCTTTGCTACGAGTGTCAATGTAGCGGTAGGTCCTCTGATGTTTGCGGCCTTCTCCCCGGGTAAGGCATTGCGCCTTGCCGTCTGTCGTACTGAAAGCCCAGATATCATATCGGTCGTAGAGCAACAGGTATTTGTCGTCAGCAGTCCATCCGCCTATGCCGTAGGCTTCGGGTAGCATGGGATGGTCATCCTCCTCATTCCAGAAGTTCTCATTGAGACCTTCTGTCAGGTTTCGGGTGGTTTTGCGATTTACGTCATAGAGCATCCAATGATGCCGTGTGAGATCAAACCAAGCCAGGAAACGGCCTTTTGTTGAAGGCACTACTCGTTCAAAACGAGCCTTTGTCACCTCGGTGCGTGTACCGTTTGCGATATTCACTAGAGAGGCTGTAAGTATGGGTTGTTCATCCCACTGAGTGGAAACCATTGCTGCAGTCATGTCCGTACTTAGCACCAACGGAGCATCGCCACGGTCTATTAACGAAAGATGGTCATAGAAACTTGTGGTGAGGGGATGTAGTGTCCCGTCGTGGTCAACACTAGCCAGACAAGTTCGCTTTTGATCGCGTTTCAGGTTTACTTTCGTCATGGGCGGCAATTCTGGAGCATTATAGTTCCAGATGTCCAATTCTGCGGTCTCGAAAGGCACTAAGGTTGTGTCTCTAGGCGCTTGGAAAGGCTGAATGCCAGTAAAGATGTGCTGTCCGTTATGACTGAATTGTGGACTGCTGTTTTCGGTGAGTCCCCATCCTTCGGGCATATTCTTTCGGTTCTCGGGCGTGGTGAGACACTTGAGGGTAGCATTATGTATGTTGGCTAACCAAAGGCTACAATGTTTACTTCCACTGCTAAGGGTATCATTGGCAGAGAGGAAGAGGGCTTCTGTTCCCTGCTTGTTGAATGTGGGAAGTGAGACAAAAGCCATTGTGTCGCTTTGCAGGATATTCTGACGGGTATTCACGTCGTATATAGCTGCCATCTGACGATTTTTCCCTTCTTTCAGCGTGTAGGCCATCAGCTTGCCTTCTCGGTCGAAAGTGTATTCAGCCACATGACGCAGAGTATCGATGTGTCCGCTTTGCAGGTTAAAAATAAGTAGAGGACTACCGAAATCTTTATCTTTACGTTCTTTCTTGGGAATCAGGATGGTATCAGAAGAGAGGAAGGCCACGGCCTTGGTTCCTCTTAATCCTAATTGGAAACTCTTGACTGCTGCAAACTTGCGGACATTGAAAGATGGTAATGATATGATCGCCAGCGAGTCCTTTGGCATGTCATCAGCCTTTGTCTTCTTGATTTTAGCCTCACGGATGTCTTTGAAGAAAGGTTTGATGATACAAATCACAGCCTCTTCGTTATCAAGAATACGAGCACGACATCCCCTGGGAATTTCCAACTGACGGCCATTACGGTTATTGCGAACAATGAGGGTGGTGTCTCCTTCTTGTGGACAAATTTCATAGGTGAGCACGTTGCCTTTGGGTGAAAGGACCGTATTGCCAATGCTCTGCCATTGGTCATAGACCGTGTGGTCAAGTGGCTTCTTCTGTGCCTGTACTGTGAGTGTGGCAAGGCATAAAACGGAAAGGATTGCAGACTTCATTTGCTTTCGTATATTGTTAAGGAGCAAAGATAGTGCTTTTCCATGGATTATCCAAATTTTTAGTAAAAAAGGCTCTGCATTCTTCACAGAAGATGCGGCTCCAGTCATTCTCTTATTGGTGTTTTTTTCACTATCATAATTCAACTATGACTATGACTATGACGATGACTTTTAGACTTTGTGTCTTTAAATAAATCGCTCACGTTCGACCATTTAAGAGCAAGCTCTTATGGTACTCACTTAATCGCGATTTTGTGTCTCTGTGTTCCGTTAAATCAAATCGCACGCAAATACCAGTTATGATACACTTAGGTGCACTTATGATATACTTACGTGCAGTTACGTGCAATTAGATGCACTAATGAAGGCTGTCGGCTGCTTAAATGGCGTGGAAACCCTGTAGGAATGCCAATGAAGCGCTGTAAGAATGACGGAGAGAAAATGCAAAAACGTTATTTAACGGAACACATTTTGAGGAAAAAAACAGCCCCTCTCATTTCGGGAGTGGATTTTTTATGCAAACCCCGAAAATGCCACAATGCCACAATGCCACTTTGCCACATTAAGCCCCTTCCAAGGGGGTAGGCCAGGGGGAGCGGTTGTGGATTGAAACAAATTGGAGTAAAAAATATTATGGGTTATAAGTACAATAATTTTACTATAATATATAATATATAATTATATATTATATATTATAGTAACTATAGTACTCTACACAAATCCCCGAAAGTCGGAATCACCTTAATGTGGCAAAGTGGCAAAGTGGCGATGTGGCACTTTCATCATTACGGTGGCACCTACGATGGGTTCTCCGTCGTCGTGCGATACGACTTTGTTATTTGTGCAAGCCTCTTTTTCACGATTGAATGGGGTTGTTAATTATCCGTAAATTATCTGTTGTACTAGGGATATGTGGACTGAAATGCTTAATTTTGCATCTTAATAATAATAAGGTAAAACCGAGAATGTTGAAAATAAAAGTTGTAAATAAAGGGCATCAGCAACTGCCCGCTTATGCTACCTCACAAAGTGCTGGCATGGATTTGCGAGCTAATCTGGATGCTCCTGTCGTACTTCGTCCTTTGGAGCGTAAGTTGATCAAGACAGGTCTTTTCATCGCTTTGCCCGAAGGCTATGAGGCTCAAGTGCGTCCTCGCAGTGGATTGGCCTTAAAGCATGGCATTACAGTACTCAACACGCCAGGTACGATTGATGCGGACTATCGTGGTGAAATCGGAGTGGTTCTGGTTAACCTTTCACAAGAAGATTTTACGGTGGAAGATGGTGAGCGTATTGCACAGATGGTCATTGCCCGTCATGAACAGGCTGATCTTGTGGTTGTGGAAGAACTTGATGAGACAGAGCGCGGTGCCGGTGGTTATGGACATACGGGAGTTAAGTGATTGTAGAATGTAGCGTGTAGAATTATGATTGTTTCTATTAGGTATAGGATAAATTCTTTTTGGGGGATTGTGGCTTTGCTGCTGGCAACATTGTTCTTGACATCATGTGGTTCTGCCTCAATGTCGTCCAAAAAAGGAAATCATCATTCAACATACTCCACAATTTATACTCCATTAGATTATAACACCTCCCAGCGCTTCAAATATTTTTATCTGGAAGCCATCAACCAACAGAACAAGGGCAATTATGCAGCTGCTTTTGACTTGCTGAATCATTGTCAGGAAATCAATCCTAATGCGGCTGAGGTGTATTTCATGCGTTCAGCTTATTATTCCATGCTGAAAAACGATTCGCTGATGGTGGCAGATATAGAGCGGGCTGCTGCTCTGAATCCGACGAATACTACGTTCATGGAACGTCTGGGGCAGATTTACATTGGTATGGGCAAATTCCCCAAGGCCATCGAGACTTACGAGAAAATTTATGCCAATACCCGGGACCGCGATGATGTGCTGAACATCTTGATTCAACTATACGACCGCCAGAAAGATTATGACAATATGCTGCGTACGATCGACCGGCTGGAAAGTCTCGAAGGCAGTAGTGAGGAGATTACGCTGGCTCGAATGAGAGTCCTTGCTTTGAAAGGGGATAAGGAGGCTGAGTTGGCAGAATTGAAATCACTCTCCGAAAAGCATCCTAACGACATGAATTATCATGTGATGATGGGTAACTGGCTTTTGCAGAACGATCGTGCTGATGAAGCCTTGAAGGAATATGACTACGTTCTGAAGATGGAACCTGACAATCTCATGGCTCAAATGTCGATGCTCGATTATTACCGCAATGTAGGAGAAGATTCTTTGGCCAATGACTTGCAGGAAAAGATGCTCATCAATGAGGATACACCTATTAACAGCAAGATGACATTGATGCGTAAGGTCGTTGCCGACAACGAACAGGAAGGTGGTGACTCCACACAAGTGCTCGATTTGTTCCATCGCATTCTTGCTCAGCCACAAAAGACGACGGACATGCATGAACTATACGCGGCCTATATGACCCTGAAGAAAATGCCTCAGGACAGCATCAACCAAGCCTTGAGAGATGCTTTGGAAATCGCTCCTGATAATGCAGGCGTTCGTTTGGAACTGATTCAGGCTGAGTGGAGTAAAAAGAACTTTGATGAGGTGATTCGCCTTTCCAGGGCAGCCCAAGAGTATAATCCCGATGAGATGGCTTTTTACTATTTCATGGGGCTTGCCCATTTCCAGAAAGATGAAAGAGACGAGGCTCTGAACTCATTTCAACGTGGTGTTGCCCAGATCAATGAAAGCAGCAACAAGGAGATTGTCAGTGATTTCTATGCCATCATGGGTGATATCCTTCATGAAAAAGGACGTGAGAAAGAGGCTTATGCTGCCTATGACAGTTGTCTGCAGTGGAAACCTGACAATATAGGGTGTCTGAATAACTATGCCTATTATTTGAGTGAGCAAGGCAAAGATCTGCAAAGAGCTGAACAGATGAGTTATCGTACCATCAAGGCAGAGCCACAGAACAGTACCTATCTGGATACTTATGCCTGGATTCTTTTTATGCAGGAACGCTATGAGGAGTCAAAGTTATATATCGATCAGGCAGTACAGAACGATTCTACTGTGAGTGTTGTCATTCTGGAGCATGCAGGTGACATCCATGCAAAAGTGGGTGAGATGGATAAGGCTCTTGATTTCTGGCGGAAGGCACGCGACAATGGTAACGATTCAAAAGTCCTTATACGGAAAATAAAACTTAGAAAATATCTCAAGAAATGAAGATGATCAGGAAAACGATAACGAAAAGGTTTTTATGGCTGATGCTGATGGCGTTGGTGGTTGTTTCGTGTGGAACAAAGAAGACGGTTGTGGATAGCAGCACCGATGTGAAGACCGTTACTGGCACCGAAGATGCAGAACAGCTGAAACTCAACTATATGCGTAGGGTGTACGACAATGCTGTCTATACGCAGAACATCGTGAGCAATATCGATTTCTCCATTGATACGGGTTCAAAGGACATTTCCGTTGGCGGTTCGCTTCATATGCGCAAGGATGATGTGATACGCATTCAGCTGACGGCCTTTGGACTGATGGAAGTGGGACGTCTGGAGTTCACCAAGGATTATGTGATGATTGTGGACCGCATCCATAAGGAATATATCAAAGCTGACTATAACAAAGTCAGTTTCCTGCAGCGCAATGGCCTGAATTTCTATTCTTTACAGGCTTTGTTCTGGAACATGTTGTTTATG
This sequence comes from uncultured Prevotellaceae bacterium, assembly GCA_902784755.1. Taxonomy (GTDB): domain Bacteria; phylum Bacteroidota; class Bacteroidia; order Bacteroidales; family Bacteroidaceae; genus Prevotella. The sequence goes on along the minus strand of CACZVX010000029.1, from coordinate 19,601 downwards.
CCAGGAACGAAAACTGTAACTGATGACATGCTGAAACAGTTTGCACTTAACCTCCAGTCTTCATCGGTGATGGTGCCCGTGAACTTAAAGCAAGGGAATATGAGCTATGTTTGGCAGACAGAGTCGAAGACCGGACAGATTAAGCAGACGGAAATTACTTATGCTGACAAATCGAGTGGAACAACGAAGATTATATGTAAATATGATGACTTCAAGCCCGTAGGCACCAAATTGTTCCCGCATATGCTTACTTTGAATGGTAAGACACAGGCTACTCAGAAACCCCGTGATGTCAAAGTAGGCATCAAATTGAAGGGGGTGAAGATGGACAAAGACTGGGAGACGCGTACCACCCTTTCTGGTAAATATAAGGCAGTTAGTGTAGAGGAAGTATTGGAGAAAATAACGAGTCTTTAAATGAGAACGCTGTTCACTATCATATTGTCACTCATATTGCTGGCTCCTGTTGGAGCACAGCAGAAGAAGACTACGTCTAAAAAAACGACAACAACGCAGCGTACCAATACTACCCGCAAGACGACCACAACAACAAAATCCAGACAGGCCAGTACTTCTAGAAAATCAAGTACATCTAAACAATCTGGCAAAACTGGCAAAACCAGCAAAACCAGGAAATCCACTTCCAAAGCCCCTGTTTATACCAATGCTGAGATTAAAGGTCTTCAGAGTCAGCGGGCAGTTATCAAGAAAAAGATTCAGGAACAGGAGAAACTTCTCCGCGCTAACAGGGCTGACGTAAAAAAGCGTCTTGATGATCTGTTGGTTATCAATAGTGAAATTGATGAGCGCCAGAAGAAAATCGAAGACATTCAGAAAGATATCACGCATATTGAAGGCAATATCGATCTGCTGAAAGCCCAGTTGGCTACGTTGGAATCACAGTTGAAGGATCGTCAGCAGAAATACCTGAAGAGTCTGCGCTATATGGCCCGTCACAGTAAGATTCAGGATCAGCTGATGTTCGTTTTCTCTGCCAAGAACTTTAATCAGATGTATCGCCGTTTGCGTTTTGTCAGAGAATATGCTGCTTTCCAGCGGGCTCAAGGTGAATTGGTGAAGGCCAAACAGGAACAGATAGCTTCCAAGCATCAGGAGCTGGAGAAGGAAAAAGGTAACAAGAATAACCTGCTATATAAAGGTAAGAAGGAGCAAGCAGCTTTGCAGGGCAAGAAAGATGAACAGCAACAGGTGGTGAACACGTTGCAGAAACAGCAGCGTACCATTCAGGGTATCATTGATGATCAGCGCAAAAAAGACCAGGCTCTCAATGCCCAGATTGACAGACTGATCGCCGAGGAAGTAGCGAAGGCTCGTGCCCGTGCTGCTGAGGAAGCCCGTCAGAGAGCTGCCGCTGAGGCTGCTGCCAAGAAGAAACGTGAGGAAGAATTGGCACGTAAGAAGGCCGCTGCCGAGGCTGCTGCCCGTGAGAATGCCCGTCGCATTGCGGAAGCCCGTGAACGCGAAGCTGAAGCTAAACGCATGGCTCGTGAGGCTGCCAAGAAGGATGCCATGGAGAAAGCGCGTGCAGAACAGGCTGCTCTTGAGGCACAAGCTGCCCGTGAGGCTGCAGAACGAAAGGCAGAGGTGGATAATCGCCGGCATGAAAAAGAGGTGGCAGAAGCCAGGCGGGAGAACGAGACGATTTCTCTTGTCAGCAGCGTGGACCGCAAGTTGAGCAGTAACTTTGAGAGCAACAAGGGTCGTTTGCCCATTCCTATTACCGGTTCTTATCGCATTGTGAGCCACTATGGACAATACAACGTGGAAGGTTTGAAAAATGTAACGCTCGATAATAAAGGAATCAACATCTTAGGTTCGCCAGGAGCTCAGGCACGTGCCATTTTCAATGGTGAGGTAAGTGCTGTGTTTGCTTTTGGCGGCACAAGTGTGGTGATGGTCCGTCATGGAAGTTACATTTCCGTCTATTGTAACCTTCGTTCGGTGAATGTTTCGCGGGGACAAAAAGTGAGTACCCGGCAGGCATTAGGTTCCTTGGGTTCTGACAACATTCTTCAGTTCCAGCTTCGTCGTGAAACTGCTAAACTGAATCCTGAAGTTTGGTTGGGAAGGTAAGGATTATGACTCACACCATTCCAAACTGATGTAGGAAGATGAAAAGCATGCCAACTGGGCAAATGTATTTCACGACGAAAACAAAGATATGGAAATAACGCCCGCTAAGCGTTCCCCAGTTGGTCATTTGGTCACGCACAATCTTATGGGGCATAATCCATCCCACATAGATACTTGTCAGGAAGCCACCCAACGTGAGCAGTACGTTGGCAGATAGGAAGTCGAAAAAATCAAAGAGAGTTTTTCCAAATATTTGTAACTCAGGCACAGGACCCAGCGACAAGGAACAAAGGGCTCCTGTGAGCATCGCCAGAACGGTAACGATACGGGCTCCGTTCTTACGTCCCAAACCAAACTCCTCACTAACAAAGGCGGTAGGTGTCTCATGCATCGAGATGATGCTGGTGAGAGCTGCCAGAACGAGGAGAATATAGAATATAATCCCAATGAGGTAACCCAGAATAGGGATGGAAGCAAAAGCCTGCTGGAACACATTAGGCAATGTAATGAAAATGAGTGAAGGGCCTGCATCTGGCTGAACACCTACCGAGAAGGCAGCTGGAAAGATAATCAATCCTGAAAGGAGTGCCACCAGTGTGTCGATGGCAGCTATCTGAAATGCACTGCGTGTGAGGTTCACATCCTTTGCAAAATAGCTTGCATAGGTTACCAGACAAGCCATACCTGTGCTCAATGTGAAAAAGGTTTGCCCCAAAGCTTCAAAGAAAGTGCTGTGAGTCACCTTAGAGAAATCAGGGTGGAAAAGGAATTCCACACCTATAGAACTGTTAGGTAACATCAAGGAGCATATCACCAAGAGAATAAGCAACAGGAAAAGCACGGGCATCATAATCTTGGAAGCCTTCTCAATACCTTTCTGTACGCCATGGACAATCACGATATGGGTGATGCAGATAAACACCAATGTCCACATCACGGGTTTAATGGGATTGTTGGTGAATTCGGCAAAATACCTTTGAATATAATCGGCATCACCTTGCAGATGACCGGCAATCGCTGCAAAAACATATTGTAGCGTCCATCCGGCCACCACGCTGTAGAAGCCCATGATGATGAATCCGGTCAGGACTCCCATATACCCCACCAATTTCCAGGGCCATCCTCCATAGGCGCGTGTGGCATTCTGCTGTGCATGGCGTCCCACGATGAATTCGCAAAGCATAGCAGGAAGTCCGAGAATCAGCAGACATCCCAGATAGATAAGCAGGAAGGCAGCACCGCCGTTCATTCCTGTTTCGTAAGGAAAGCGCCATACGTTACCCAATCCCACGGCAGAGCCTGCTGTGGCGAGTACGATGCCTATTTTCGATGCAAATGTTCCGCGAGATTCCATGTTCTGTCAATGAGTAATGAGTAATGAGTAATTAGTAATTAGGAATTAGTAATTAGCAATTATGATTACCTTTTCCCCTACTGATTTACCTTATGATTTTTCGTTATTATTTTTATAAATCCGCCAATGAATGTAATCATAATTTCTAATTCCTAATTCCTAATTACTCATTAAACTAGATCCATCCAAACTGATGCAGGAAGACGGCGAGGGTGAAGAGTGGACAAATGTATTTCACGGCCAGCACAAAGATGTGGACAAAGTGTACATTCGTCGTTCCCCAGTTAGTGATTTCATCGTGTACCACTTTGTGATCCACATACCAACCAATAAACAAACAGGTGAGGAAGGCGCCGACAGGCAGACAGCAGTTAGCCGTGAACCAGTCGAGGAAATCAAAGAGCGGCATACCAAACAGTGTACACCAATCCCACATTCCCAGTGAGAGGGAACAGATGCCGCCTGTGATGATGGCATAAAGTGTCACCAGACGGGCTGCGTGCCGACGGCCCAAATGCATCTCTTCACTCAAGAACGAAGTGCTCACCTCATGGATGGATATATTACTGGTGAGGGCGGCAATGGTCAGCAGCAGATAAAACAGGATGCTTACGATATATTCAACAAAAGGTAAACCACCAAAAGCCTGTTCGAAGACATTAGGTAAGGTGATGAAAATCAGCGAAGGCCCACTGTCGGGCTGTACACCTACCGAGAGGGCCGCAGGGAAGATAATGAGTCCGGCCAAAATAGCCACGAGTGTGTCGATACCAGCTATCTGGAGGGCAGAAGGCAACAGTTTGGTCTCACGCTTGAAATAGCTGGCGTAAGTACACAGACATCCCATTGCGATACTCAACGAGAAGAACGACTGTCCGAGGGCTTCCAGGAAAGTTTTTCCCGTTACTTTCGAGAAATCGGGCTTCAGCAGGAATTCCACGCCTTGCCACGCATTTGGAAGGGAGAGCGAACAGATCATCAGTATGAGCAACAGCACAAAAAGCACGGGCATCATAATCTTGGAAGCCTTCTCAATGCCGTCCTGCACACCGTGGACAATCACGAAATGAGTGATGCCTATCAATAAGACTGCCCACATGATCGGTTTGATGGGATGTGTGGAGAATGCCGTGAAATACTCCTTAAAATATTCGGGCGTGCCATGGATGTTACCTGCCAGCGAAGAGAAGATATACTGCAGCGTCCATCCGCTCACCACACTGTAATAGCCTAGGATCAGGGCAGAGGTCAGTACACCGAGATAGCCCACGAGCTTCCAGGCAGAGCCGTTGCCTATGATGGAATAGGCACGTGCCGTATTGGCCTGCGCATGACGGCCTATCATCATTTCACAAAGCATCACGGGAATACCCATCATCAGTACGCACCCGATATAGATAAGGATAAAGGCAGCGCCACCGTTCTGTCCGGTCACATAGGGAAAGCGCCAAACGTTTCCCAAACCGACAGCGCCACCGGCAGTTGCAAGGATTACGCCCAACTTTGTTCCGAAGTTTCCTCTATCTAAATTTGCCATTCTTATCTCTTTTGGGTGCAAAATTATAAAAAAAACCGTATCTTTGCAAACGTTATGAAAGCAAAAGCTGATTTCATTCTTCAAAAAGTTAAGAATTATCCTGTTTCAGTGTTTCTGGCACTTGTGATATGGGTTGTTTGTCTGATTCCCGTTCCGGAAACACCTCTCAAAAACGTGGCTTTCATTGATAAGTGGACCCACATTGCCATGTATGGAATACTCTGCCTCTCCATTTGGGTGGAATATCTGCGGAGACATTCCTTTGTAGATAAGAAAAACCTCCTTCCTTTCCGGGAGGGGTGGGGTAGGCTTCTTGTGGGCGGATGGCTGTTGCCCGTCCTTCAAGGTGGCTTGCTCGAACTGCTGCAAGCCTATTGCACCCATGGTACTCGAAGCGGTGACTGGCTCGATTTTCTGGCCAATGCCACAGGTGCTACTCTAATTCTATGTGGCGGAATTCTTTGGGTATGCTACCACGCCAGACGATGAAAGGCATCTGCCGCATGTGTGCATTATAGAAACGGCGGTCACCCGTCACTTCATCGCCGATGAAATCTGGTTTCTCGAACGGTTCATCCTCATGTTTGAGTTCCACTTCAGCCATCACGAGTCCGGCATTGTCTCCATAGAACTCATCCACTTCAAAGGTATGTTTCCCGTCTGGGCTTGGCACCAGATAACGGGTCTTGTCAATGATGCCAGGCTCACAGATTTCCATCAGGTGTTTGGCTTCATCGAGCGTAATTTCCTTCTCAAATTCATAGCGTGAAAGGCCGCCGTTCTGAGAGGGTCCTTTGATGGTGAGGAAACCATGAGCATCGCGGATGCGCACCCTGACGGTACGTCCGTTTTTGCTCATGATATAACCTTGTTTGATGCGGCTTTTAGAAGTTGACTGCTTTCGGTAGTCCTCGCCCCGCACCAGAAACTTACGTTCAATTTCCAGTCCGCTCATTTAAGACATGGTATAAACAATGTAAATCATATAGATCACGGCCAAAGCAACCAGACAGCCGAAGATCCATTTTACGATGCTTTTACCTTTTTCTTCTTCCTTAGCGGCATAGCGGGCGCGCTGCAATTTTCTTTTCTGACTCATAATAGATTTTTTAATGAGTAATGAGTAGTGAATCATGAGTAATTATGATGACCCGATTCCTCCAACTACACACACTCGTTGTTAATATTTTGATTAATATAATTTCAAACTTTCAATTTCTGTCCAGATTCCGCCAACGAAAGTAATCATAATTCCTAATTACTCATTCCTAATTACTCATTATATTACTGATCATTGACGGGAAACTCCATGAGGTAGGCCTTGATGAACTCATCGATTTTACCGTCCATCACACCATCCACATCCGTGGTCTGATAGTTGGTACGGTGATCTTTCACCCGGCGGTCATCAAAGACGTAGGAGCGGATCTGTGAGCCCCATTCAATCTTCTTCTTGCCGGCCTCAATCTTGGCCTGAGCCTCCAGACGCTTCTTCATGGCACGGTCGTAGAGTTGCGACTTCAGCAACAGCATGGCCTTCTCCTTGTTTTTAGGCTGGTCACGGGTCTCGGTGTTCTCAATGAGAATTTCCTCTTCTTCACCAGTATCAGGGTCCGTGTACCAATAGCGCAGGCGCACACCCGATTCCACCTTGTTCACATTCTGACCGCCGGCACCAGAGGAACGGAAGGTGTCCCAAGAGAGTTTGGCGGGATCTACATACACTTCAATGGTGTCATCCACAAGCGGACTCACAAAGACGGAGGCGAAACTCGTCATGCGCTTACCTTGGGCATTAAACGGTGAAACGCGCACCAGACGGTGCACACCGTTCTCGCTCTTCAGGTAGCCATAGGCATACTCTCCCTTCTCAATCTCCATCGTCACACTTTTGATGCCCGCCTCGTCACCTTCCTGAAGGTCGGCAATCGTCACTTTATGTCCGTGAGCCTCACACCAGCGCATATACATACGCATCAACATGCCGGCCCAGTCCTGTGCCTCCGTACCTCCTGCCCCGGAGTTAATCTTCAGCACGGCGTCCATCGGGTCTTCCTTTTGGCGGAGCATATTCTTCAGTTCCAGATCCTCGATGGCTTTGATGGCCTTATTAAAATCCTCGTCCACCTCTTCCTCAGTGACCATATCCTCATGAAAGAAGTCGAAGGCAAGCTGCAGTTCGTCGGCCAGGGTACGTACCTCTTTATAGCCATCGAGCCAGCGCTTGATGTCCTTCACCTTTTTCATTTGCTCCTGTGCCCTTTTGGGGTCTTCCCAGAAGTCAGGAGCCTGTGTGCGGAGGTCTTCCTCCTCGAATTCTATTTGTTTTCGGTCGATGTCCAGATAGCGGTGCAAATCTTCTGTCCTTTGCAGCACATCCTTCAACTGATCTTGCGTAATCATCTGTTTCTTAATGAGTAATTAGGAATGAGTAATGAGTAATTATGATTACTCTTACCCAGACTTTTTTACCGTTCCTGTTATGCTTGTTAATAACTTTATTATTTCTTCATTGTCATCCCTTATTGACGAATATTCTTCGTCTGTCAGGTTTTCTGCTGAATAAAGCCTTCCCAGCCAGAATTTTGTTTCATTAGCTTCTTTCAAGGCGATTGTCAACTTTGTCAAAAAATCAGCCCTGCTTTGGGCATACTGGCTCTCGGCAGTATTTGCACCTATGCTGGTGCCACTCCTATAAATTTGCCGGAGCATATCCTTTTCAGCAGAGCCTCTTTTATTTAGATATCTGCACATCTTAATAATTCGGTCAGCGAAATGTTCCGTCTTCTCTACAACCACATTCTCGCTTCTCTTCATCATACAAATGTAATCATAATTACTAATTCCTAATTACTCATTTCTAATTAGGCCGATCACTCTTCGTACATGGCTTCTATTTGTGCAGCATAATTTTTGTTGAGAACGCGGCGCTTGATTTTCAGCGTATTGGTCAGCTCACCAGCTTCCATCGAGAAGGGGGTGGGGAGCAGGGTGAAGCGCTTCACCTTTTCGTAGTTGGCCAACTGTTGCTGCAGCGTGGCGATACGCTCCTCCATCATCTTGTAGATTTTCTTGTTGTTGCAGAGGTCCTCACGTGACGTGAACTCGATATCATTGTCCCTGGCATATTCCTCCAGCACATCGAACGTCGGCACGATGAGGGCGCTTACAAACTTCCGCTGGTCGGCAATGACGGCAATCTGCTCTATGAACTTGTCCACGAGCAGCTTCGACTCAATCAGTTGCGGTGCGATATACTTGCCGTTGGAGGTCTTGTAAAGCTCCTTGATGCGCTCCTTCAGATAAAGCTCACCGTTCTTCAGGTAACCGGCATCACCCGTGCGGAAGTAGCCGTCTTCGGTGAAAGCCTCTGCATTCAGGGCATCGCGCTTGTAGTAGCCGCGTGTAATCGTCGGACCCTTCAGCAGAATCTCATCGTTCTCTCCGATCTTGATGTCCAGACCGTTAATCGGACGTCCCACCGAACCGATGGTGAAAGGCTCTCCCTTATGGTCGTTGCTCACCGTGGCGAGACTCTCCGTCAAACCGTAGCCCACCATCATATAGATGCCGATGCTGTGGATAAACTCCTCCACCTCAGGCGACACATAGGAACCTGCCGTCGGGAAGAAGTTCGGATTCTCCAGGCCCAGCTGCTTGCGTACCAGCGAGAACACCGTCTTATCCATCATCTTATATTCCATTGCCAAAGCGAGCGGCGGACGCTTGCCACGGCTCAGGTATTCAATATTATGTTTATGACCTACGGCAAGGGCATGCTTGAAAAGCTTGCGCTTCGCGGCACCGGCATTTTCAATCTTCGACTTCACGCCGATATACACCTTTTCCCAGAAACGGGGCACGCTACTCATACACGTGGGATTCGTCTCGCGCAAGGACTCCTGTACCTCCTTCGGATAAGTGTTCACGATGATGGTGGCACCCTCCGAGATACACAGGAAGCACCAGCCTCGCTCAAACACGTGCGTCAGCGGCAGGAAGCACATGACGCGGTCCTTTTCGTCCACCGGCAGGTTCTCGTCGTTGGCTATCATCGCCGCATTAAACTGTCCGTGGGTCAAGATCACACCCTTCGAGTCTCCCGTTGTTCCACTGGTATAGAGAATGTTCGCAATATCGTCGTCATTCGCCTGTGCGTACAGGTTTTCCAACTCACTCTGACGCGGACAGCCCTCACCCAGCTTCAGAAATTCCTCATAATAGATGCTGGACGTGTCGTGCTGGGCCTTGCGCACGGAAGAGTCGAAAATAATGATCTTCTCCAGCGTCGGGCATAGCGGCAGCACACGGTAAGCCTTGTCATACTGCTCTTGTTCACCCACGAAGAGGATGCGGATTTGTGCGTCACCAATCATAAACTGGATTTGCTGCTCCGAACTGGTGGCATAAAACGGCACGGTAACGGCACGTATGCCAAAGGCACCGAAGTCCGTGAACAGGTACTGTACTGTGTTTTGCGAGAACACACCTACATTCTCCTGCACCTTCACCCCCATGTTGAGCATGGCATTGCTCACCACCCGGACATTCTTGGAAAACTCATTCCACGAACATTCCTTCCACTTCAGGCTGCCGAAATCACGATAGATGAGCGCCGTGCGGTCACCATACTTTTCTGCCTGCTTATGGATTAGTTGCGAATAATGACATCTTGTTTGCATAAGCGTAACATGTTTATTAAAACGCAAAAGTACAAATAAAAAATCAAAAAACAAAATAATCACCGAAATTTTTCAGTCTCGGGTTTTTTTCCTAATTTTGCAAAAGAAACCCCAAATCCCATAGAATATGAAATACCCGGAACTCACTGACAGAGCCGTTGAACTGTTGAAACACCTCATTGCCACACCCTCCGTAAGCCGTAGCGAAGAACAGGCTGCCAACGTCATGGAGCAGGCCATCCGCGACCTCGGATTCCAGCCCCGTCGCGAAGCCAACAACGTGTGGGCACTCGATCCCCACTTCGACGAGAACCGTCCCACCTTGCTCCTCAATGCCCATCTCGACACGGTGAAACCCGTGGCTACCTGGACGCGCAATCCCTATTGTCCTGAGCAGGATGGCGATGTGCTCTACGGACTGGGCAGCAACGACTGTGGTGGAGGTCTGGTATCGCTCCTGCAGGTGTTTGCGTGGCTCACTGCCAAGGAACAGCCCTACAATGTCATTTATCTGGCCTCTGCCGAAGAAGAAGTTTCGGGAAAGGACGGCATCTCGCGTGTCCTGCCGCTGCTCCCTCCCGTGGAAGTTGCCATCGTCGGTGAACCTACTGGCATGCAGCCTGCCATTGCCGAGAAAGGACTCATGGTGCTCGATGTCGTAGCCCATGGCACATCAGGCCATGCTGCCCGTGGTGAAGGTGTCAATGCCATTTATGAAGCTCTCGAAGACCTTCATTTCCTCCACACCCATAAGTTCCGCAAGGTGAGCGACCTTTTGGGCCCCACCATCATGAATGTCACCATGATTCATGCCGGCACCCAGCACAATGTAGTGCCCGACCGTTGTGAGATGGTCGTTGATATACGCACCAACGAATTCTATCAGAACGAGTTTGTCTTTGAGTTCCTGAAGAAGCGTCTGAAGAGTGAGGTCACCGCCCGCTCCTTCCGTCTTCATTCCTCCCGCATCGACCCTCAGCATCCCATTGTGCGCCGCTGTAAGTCGATGGGTCTGAAACCTTTCGGTTCTCCCACGCTGAGCGACCAGGCCCTCATGTCCTTCCCCTCGCTGAAGTTGGGTCCTGGCGAATCCTCCCGTTCCCACAGTGCCGACGAATTCATCCGCATTTCCGAAATCGCCGCCGCCATCGAAACCTACATCCGTCTCCTTGATCAGATTAATATAAAAGGTTCGTAGCACTCTCAAGAGGAAATCGCCGCCCTGTCAGGTAATCATAATTACTAATTCCTAATTCCTTGAATAAAGGGTTCGTAGCACTCTCAAGAGGAAGTCGCCGCCCTGTAAAGTAATCATAATTACTAATTACTCATTCCTAATTACTAATTACTTAATCAGATTCACTCTCAAGAGGAAGCCGCCACCCCTGTCAGGTAATCATAATTACTAATTACTCATTACTCATTACTAATTAATATGAAATCTCCTTTCTTTCTCCGGAAATCCGATCGCATGGCCCTTCTCGTGCTTCTTGCACTCATAGCCGTGGCAGGCATCGTGATTTGGGGAGTAGGAGGGAGATACCAGTCCACCCCTCTTTCCCTGACCGATTCCCTTTCCATGAGCCGGCAGCGCGACACCGTCTGGCGCCAGGCCCCTCATCATTTCTATCATCATACTTCTGCAAAAAGCGACCGCCTGTTTCCTTTCGACCCCAATACCGCCGACGCCCGCCAGCTGAGCCGGCTGGGTTTGAAAGACTGGCAAGTTCGCAACCTGCTTAAATACCGTGAGGCAGGAGGCCGTTTCCGTAAGCCCTCCGATTTTGCACGTCTCTATGGACTTACCACCCGGGAATATGAGCGGCTGCGTCCCTACATCCGCGTCCACGAAGAACCCCGTGCTTTTGCTTTGAAAACCACTCCCGAAGCGTATCACCGCGACACCCTCCGCTATCCCGTCAAGCTAAGCCCCGGGCAGACTCTTTCCCTTAACGATGCCGACACCACAGCCTTGCGTCAGGTCCCTGGCATTGGTCCCGTTTACGCCCGTCGCATTGTCAGCTACCGTCAGCGTTTAGGAGGTTTCTATCGTGTGGAACAACTGCGTGAGATAAAAGATTTTCCACCGTCGGCACTTCCTTATTTTGAGTTAGGCAGTGGGAATCTCCGGAAGTTGGACGTCAACCGCCTCACCCTTCAGCAGCTCAAGGCCCATCCTTATATCAATTTCTATCAGGCCCGTGCCATCACCGAGTACCATCGGCTTCATGGTCCTTTGCACAGCCTGCAGCAGCTGCGTCTGCTGAAAGAGTTTTCCCCTCAGGATATCGAGCGCTTGGAACCCTATCTGCAATACTGAAAAGACAAAAAACAAAAATTTTCGCCCTTTTATTTTGAATTCTCTCTAAATCTCACTACCTTTGCAGTCGATTTTCAGAATCGACTGCGATATTTGGCTGCATTCGGCCATTTGAAAGTAAACTTTCATGACGCTCATTTGCACAAATATTGCACGATTTCAAAAAAAATCACTCGGGATGTAGCGCAGTTGGTAGCGCACTACGTTCGGGACGTAGGGGTCGGGCGTTCGAGTCGCCTCATCCCGACTTTCAAAAAGTCGATGTCTTGGCTAATGGATTGTTCGTCAGTTCGTTAGCCATTTTTTTATTAAAGAGTCAGCCTTACGGGGAAACACACTCTCACGACTATTCTGTGCGCAACAGCCCTTTGCCATCACGCACAGATTCTCCCCGCGCACTTATTTTTCTTACAGCCCTTGCGACTCCTTGACAATCTGTCCGTCGAAGAGATTGACGGTGCGGTTGGCGTACGAGGCATCATGCTGTGAGTGAGTCACCATCACGATCGTGGTGCCCTCTCCGTTCAGTTGCGTGAGCAGCTGCATCACTTCCAGGCCGTTCTTCGAGTCGAGGTTACCCGTGGGCTCGTCGGCGAGGATAAGCTTGGGATTCATGATCACGGCACGGGCGATGGCCACACGCTGCTGCTGACCTCCCGAGAGTTGCTGGGGATAGTGCTTGGCGCGATGCGAGAGTTCCAGGCGGCGCAGTATTTCCTTGGTGCGCTGCTTCCTTTCTGCAGCGGGAACGCCCAGATATTTCAGCGGCAGTTCCACGTTCTCCTCCACGTTCAGCTCATCGATGAGGTTGAAACTCTGGAACACAAAGCCAATCTTGCCCTTGCGGACGGAGGTGCGCTGGCTTTCCTTCAGCGAGCCCACTTCCTGACCGTCCAGCAGATAAGAGCCGCTGGTCGGATTGTCAAGCAAGCCCATGATGTTCAGCAACGTCGACTTTCCGCAGCCGCTGGGACCCATAATGGCCACAAACTCACCTTCCTCAACACTCAGGTTCACACCGTCGAGCGCAACGGTCTCCACCTCTTCCGTACGGAATACTTTCGATAAATTCTCAATCTTAATCATATTTTATTCGGTTTTAATACTTTCAACAGGATTCTTTAATGCTACGCGATAGGTCTGTATGATGACTACCGCCATGATGATGAGCAGTACCACCAGTGCAGCGCTTGCAAACGTCCACCACGGGAGACCGGTGCGGTCGGGGAACTGTTCCATCAGCAGCTGGCTCAGCGCATAGCCCAGTATGGCTCCGATGACGATGGTGGGCAAGGCTATCCATGCTATGCTGCGCACGAACATCGATTGCAGTTCGCTGACCGAAGCCCCGAAGACTTTGCGGATGGCCAGCTCGCGCGTGCGTCGCTGCACTTCGTCGCGGATATAACCGATCAGTCCGATGAGGGTGATGAGCAGCGTGGCGATGCAGCCGATCATGATCAGGTCGCGGGTGTTGTGGGTTTCCGTATATTGGTCTGCCAGTTCGTTCTTGTAGAGTTTTACGTTCAACTCGGCATCAGGGTACATCTTGTCGCAGCGTTGCTGTACGGCCTTGATATTCTCGGGCGTAATGCTTTGCAGGCGGATCATGATGAAGTGCGTCCACACATTACCGTTGGTCACCATCATCGGGCGCTCTTCACGGTAGATGAGCGAACCCATCGTGAAGTTCTTCACCACGCCCACGACGGTCAGCGGATATTCCCGGCCTAACGAGGTGTGACTAAACTGCTGTCCTACCACATCGTCGATGCCGGCCACCTCCTTCATCTTCCTGGCGAAATTCTCGTCCACCAGCATCTCCTGTATCCAACCCTTGTGATCAACGCGCTTGAAGTCGCGCCCCCGGATAATCTTCAGTCCCATCGTCTCCACCAGTCCGCTCTCGGCGAAGAACAGATTAGCACAGTTGAAGAGTTCGCGGGTGTCGCCGGGCATGACTACATTGTCGCCACTTTGACCATGGCAGAACAAGGAGTAGGCAGCAGCCGTGCGCACCACACAGGGCAGTTTCTCTATTTCGCGGGCCAGGGAATAGATGGAGTCGCCGTGTAGTGCCTCCACATTCACATAAGCCACACGGTCATACTCATAGCCCATATCCTTCGAGAGCAGGTAGTCATACTGCCGGTAGATGGTGGTGAGCACGCAGAGCAGCATCGTGGATAGCACAAACTGGAAAGCCAATAGCGAGAGCTTCCACACCCGCTTGTTTTCGCTGAAGATGCGGTAGGCATAAATCAAAGGGATGCGGGCGTAGATGAAGCCCGGCAACAATCCGCAGCAGAGCAGCACCAGCAGGCATACCGCCATGACGACAATGGCCGTCTGCTGAGAAAAGAGTGTGGTCACCGACACGCCCAACAGCGAACGCACGATGTCCTGCCCCACGTAGAGCAGCAGCGCTGTGATGGCGAGTGCCGTCAGCAGATGGGCCGAAGCCTCGCCAAAGGTAGAGCGGTAGAACGAAGCCCGCGGTGCACCATACACCTTGCGGACAGCCACCTGTCGCGCACGGCCCACGAGCGAACTGATGACCACCAGGATATAGTTCATCACAGCCGTGAAGAGCATCACCAGTGCCACGATGGCCAGAATGATGCAAGTCGTGCGCACACTCGTATCCTGAGTTCGCTGGCCTACCACACTCACGAGCAGGAAACCTCCGTCCGTCAAGCCGATGTTCTTCAAATCTTCCCAAGGCAGAACGCGTTTCATCAGTTTATCCACCTCCTGGCGCACCTTTTTCAAATCACTATGCTCACGAAGGCGCACAAACGAGTGGTAGCGGTCGTTGCCCATCAGGTTTTGGGTGCCGTCCCATGTATAAGTGCCGGTGGAGGGCATCGACATCAGGATGTCGGACTTCGAAAAACTGGAGTTCTCGGGATAGTCCTCGAACACGCCCGCAATCGTCATCGGCTTGCCGGGGGCCGAAGCGAAGCAGAACGTCTTGCCTACGACCTCGTCACCCATCTTCTTATACAACCGCTCGCTGATCAGGCACTGTCCTGCTGAGGAAAGTATCTTCCGCGCATCGCCCTGAATCACCTTGGTCTCGAAGATGTCGAAGAAGCAGGAATCAGCAAACATAGCCTGCTGGAAGTAATGGCGCGAGCCATTCTCCAGCGTCAGCTTCTCCTCTTCAAACTGGCCCGTATATCGTGTGCCGACCTCTATCTCAGGAATATGCTGTACTAAAACGGGCGCGATACCGCCAGGTGTGGCCGGATACTCTTTCATTTCCTCCCCCTGACGCTGAAATGCCTCATGCAGTTCATACACCCGCTCCTTGTCCACCGTGCAGTTGTCGTAGTTGCGTTCCAGTTGCACCTTGGCGATCAGCACCAGTCCGACGGTCAGACCGATGGCGAGTGAGATGATTTTGATGATGGCCCCTTGGCCCTTAGCGAATAATTTCATACCTTTTTTATTTTCTACCGCAAAGTTAGGTCAAAAAGTTCAGCCCGCCATCATTTTTCGCGGGCTGGCGTGCGAATGTCTAAAATTTATACAGAAAAGTGTCTAATTTTTAGACACAGCAAGCTCATCGGTCGAATTGTTCATCAGCAGGCAACTCCCCATATACTGCAAGTCGTCCAGCTTGTCGTTCCGTTTGTAGTCGTTCACACAGATCACCTTATCCGAAATGAAGTCATACACCTTTTTGTCCCTCACCGGGTTGTAGCACCCCTTGTGCTTGTTCCACACGGCGAAGTCGATGGAAGTCCTGTCCCCATCGTAACTGTACGTCCAGCGCTTCAAGTTCACCCATTGTTGCTTCCTTTCATTCCATTTCATCAACTCCCGTTTGGTGACCCTTCCTTGCTGATCAAAGTCATAGACCGTCTTCAGCTTCTGCGAAAGCGTGTCCAGCACGATCTCACAAGTATGGACAGTAGTCACATTCCCGTTCGTCATCACGTTGTTATACACGAAATACTTCTCACTGGTCTGTGCTGTCATGTTCAGCATCGAGGCGAACAGCAGGGCAGCGGTTATCAACATTGTTTTCATATTCCCTTTGTTTTAAAAGTTTTGTACTGCAAATTTACACCAGGGTGCTGAAGCATGCAAGCCTTTTCGACCGCTCGGAAGCCGATTGTCTAATAATTAGACAGTAGAGTGTATGATTCTTTTACAGGGAACAGACCTCAGCTGAAGCAGCGCGCCAGTTGGGGGAGAAATAAGGACGCAGAGAATGACGGTGCGAACCGAGAGCAGAAGTCGCGCTTGCATGACTTATGCCAAGGTGAAGCCCGTTATCGACGAAGTCAATGACGGTGCGAACCGAGAGCAGAAGTCGCGCTTGCATGACTTATGCCAAGGTGAAGCCCGTTATCGACGAAGTCAATAGTAGTAAAACGAATTTTGTGCGTTTATGCGTTTGTGCGTTTTTCGCTTTACCCTTTATATAAAAGCGTTGCAGCCCATCCATCACGGACAGGCTGCAACTCAATGAACAATACGCCTAAACTATTACGCAGAACAAGGTGAAGTCTCTTCTGTTCACAATCATCATTAATGGGTCACATCAAGGTCAGCCCCCAAGACATACGCCCCCGAGGTTTTCAAAGATTCCACAAATTTTCTGTTACAGTAGTTTGCCGATAACGAAGAAAAGGCGTATCTTAGTCAACAGCTAAAAACAAAAATGAGAAAAAGGTTCCTAAGTCCTTACGCTTGGGAACCTTTTTTATTTAAAAGCAATAACGAAAACTCAAAAACTCAACAAATTCATTTTGACTGAATTACAGGGTCTCATTCTTTGATTCTTTTTATGAAGAATATTTGGTGGTAACAAGAATAATGAGTATCTTTGCGCCTACGGGAACGCAAGAAATACAAAGAACTATAAAGACCTATTCAAGTTTCGCAAGTTGAATAAAGAACAATTCTTGCTGCAATGTGTTTTCTTTAAAAAACTCCGATAGTGCATGCCTATCGGAGTTTACAAATAGTTTGCATCATTACTTTTTGTGCAGGAAGAGCTCGCCGGCGAGTTTCTGTTGCTCGTCTTTGCCGAGAGCCACATTCACGTATTCGGTTGAGAAGCCGCCCTTAGTTGCGCGAATGATATACTTGTCCTTACGGGGTACAGACCACAGGTAGCGATACATCTGGGAGCCTCTTGTTACTTCTTGTACAATGGGCTTTGCCAGCTCTACGCTGTCTGCGTCCATGATGGTTACTTCGGCATGATTAAAATAGGCCTTCGTTTCGGCATCACGAACGTATGCGCCAATCAGAACTTTGGGCTCTTCTGTGTGGGCTCAATGAGCTGCATCTGTGATGAGGTTCACTACGTTCTTCTTGCCATTCCAGTGGTTTTCCACCCTCTTGAGGGTTTTGTAGTGAAGGGCTGGGGTGGTTGTCTCGTCGAAAGGCTCACTGTTAATCTGCCAGTCGAATCCGCCTTGAGGAAAGGCGTAGTTCACGTCGGCCTCTATCGTCTTCGACTCCTTATCGTTGACGTATAATGTGCCTTTGGCAAGATGGACAATGATGGTCTTACCATCCATGCTCTCTCGGGTGACATGCTCATTGAAGTCGAGATGCGATTTTACTTTGCGCGTTTTCCCCCCTTCGGATGAGAGCTTCTTCAAATCGTCCAGATCAGAGATGAGCATGATGAGGCTGTTTTCATCTACAAATGCTCCCTTATATCTCTGCTCAATGGCGGGGGAGGAGCTTTGTACTACGTCTTTCTGGACTTTAGCCGACAGCGCTAATGATATGGCTATGATAGGCAGCAGATAGGCAAAGCGAAGCCATGGGCTGCGTTGTGTTTTGGGTTTCATCATCATATTGATACGTTTTTTAAGGGTACTGTTAAAGAAACCGTTTGCCAGAGAGTACCCGCTCTGGACAGCGGCCTTACGGATTAAAAGATGTAGATACTGAATGTCATTGAATCCGTGAGAGATAACCTGCTGGTCGGCCTCATACTCATGGATGGTGCGCAAGTCGGCGCGCAACATCCACATCGTAGGATTGAACCATTGCAGGGCCGTGAGTGTTTCCACCAGGATAACATCCAATGAGTGGTGCAGTCGGATGTGTCCCAGTTCATGTGCCAGAAAGGCAGTGATGCCTTCCTCATAGTCTTTCTTATTCAGGAATACCGTCTTCCACCAGCTGAAAGGCGCCTTTGCCTCGTTGGTGACAGCTATCTGCCGTCCAGCCTCTAAGGGGTGAATCTCACTTGCTGTTGCTATCTGGTGCAGTCGCCACACGGCGTAGAGCGTCTTCGACAGCACCACTGCCACACCGATGATATATATGGCGAGCACAAGCGATTGCCAGTCGAACGCCTGCTCCAGTTCTGCCACCATTGGCGCAGAGCCGGTTGGCGACTGGGGCGTCAGACTGTTTGGCAACACCGCCTGACTGATTATCTCAGGCAGAATTGGCACAGCCTCTACCCGCTGATGGATGGTAATCACACAGAGGGGCAGAATGAATGATGCCACCGTGGTTGACAGCAGCACAATGCGATTCAGCCTGTGCCATGTTTCCTTGGCCACCAACAGGCGCCAGAAGGTGTAGAATACTGCTATCAGTACAGCTACTTTCAGTTCGTAAGAGAGGAAGAGGGATATCATTTCTTGTTTCTTTCGTAGGTTTCTATCTGGGAAATCAAATCGTGCAACTCGCCGACAGAGAGTTTCTCCTCCTTGAGTAAGGTGGATACAAGTCCTCGATAGGAGTCCTTGATGTAGTGGTCTACCAGTCTGAAGATGCTGTTCTTGGCATAATCCTGCTCTGTAATCAGCGCGTGATACTGATAGGTGGACCCATACTTCTTATGGCATACGTAGCCTTGCTGCTCCAGTCGGCGCACGATGGTCGACAGCGTATTGAAATGCGGCTTGGGCTCCTCATAATGCTCCAGCAACTCTCTGACAAACATGGGGCCATGTTGCCAGAACAGTTCCATCACTTCCCGTTCCTTATTGGTTAGTTTCTTCATCTTGTTCTTTGTTTTTAAGTTCAATATCAATGAGCAATTTCAGTATCTGCCAGCAAAGATAACTATAATAATGTATGCACGCAACTATTTTCTGTAGTTATCCCATTTTGTTAAGCCCTTTAAATAGTTGTTCACCTAGGTTAACAGAAAGTATGATGAATAAAAAAGGCAGTCCTGCAACTGTAGGACTGCAATCCTTTAACTGGAGGACTGGAGTCCTTTGGCAAAATCAAGGGGACAGGTTTTTGATTCATTCTGATGAAGAATATTTGGTGGTAACAAGAAAAATAAATATCTTTGCGCTATATAACGTAAACAAGCATTCTATGCTACGACAAAAGCGAGAGAAAAACGGCACGGGCATCTGCCATGTGATGCAAGGGAAGGAATCAAAAACCTGTCCCTGTGATTCCTCAGGACGATTAGCCCAATAGGTTTCTTTGATACTATCATATAAATCACGATTAATCTGTTCTTGATTCACTCGGACAGGCCAATGACACACCCTTCATTTCTTCTTAATTGTGAACTCCACTTTTTGTATGCCGCGCTTATAGACATTGGCGAGGATGAGGGCGTAGTGCAGCGTTTCGCCCTGTTTCATCGAGTGCTGGGCGTAC